>NZ_JACJOV010000164.1:0-208599 GCF_014695745.1 Leptolyngbya sp. FACHB-671
GGGGACAGTGTATCTGGAGCAAGATTCATCAATGAACTCTTCGGAGTGAGTGCTTAAAACAATACGAATGAGACCAGTTCGTTTGTTACTTTAAAATCTTTGCGACACAACCTAATTCTCTGTCCACTATGGCTCTGAAGGAACTGGGGCAGGGTCAGGCGCAGGTGCAGGGTCAGGTTCTGGTGGGGGAGCAGGTACGGGGTCAGGCGCAGGTGCGGGTGGGGGAGCAGGTGCAGGGTCAGGTGCGGGTGCAGGTTCTGCAACTGGTTCTGCTGCTGGTTCTTCTATTGGTTCTGCTGTATCAGAATTATCTACTGGCTCAGGTTCTGGAGTTTCAGAAGGACTTGGTGTTGGTTCAGGACTGCTAGAAGATTCCGGTTCTGGGGTAGAAGGTTCCTCGGCTGAAGAAGGTTCCTCACCTGGAGAAGGTTCCGGCTCTGGGGATGGGCTGCTTGCCGATTCAGGGGTTGTAGTGGGATTCGTTTCAGCAGCCTCGGTAGGCTCTGGCTCTGGGTCGGAAACCGTGATACTGCGGCGATCGCCCCTTTCCTCTGCCCGTTGCGCCGCTTCAGAATTTGGCTGCACAAATTCAATATCCAGAGGGTAGCTTTCTCCCGCTCTAGTATTGCTCAATCGGACTCGCCGTCGTGCTTGTTCTATAGCGGCGCGGTCAAGTTCGGCATTGCCACTAGAGCGGGAGAGTGTTACCGAGACAACTCTTCCCTGGTCGTCAGTTTCAACCACTACCTGGGCCGATCCTTCTGCCCCGTCAGCACTCTCTGGATAGTCAAACTCACAGCCTTGGCAACTAACCTCACGAGAGCCGCCACTTCGACGGGAGCGATCGCTCTCTCCAGAACCCGTTCCCGAACCAGTGCCTGAGCCAGTGCCCGAGCCTGTTCCTGAGCCAGTGCCCGAGCCTGTTCCCGAGCCTATTCCAGTGCCCGAGCCCGTTCCTCGACCAGGACCAACTGCCGTAGTTGAGGAGCCATCACCTCCCCCAAAAATATTTCCAAGCGGGTTACCCGTATTAGATCCGCTATTTGCAGTTCGTCTTGCCTGCTCACGAGCCTGCCGCAAATCTCCCAGGAGGTTACTCAGGTCGCGTGGCTCGGTTGCTTCAGCAACGTTCTCAGCCTGTTCGGTTTCATCCTGTTCAACGACTGGGTCTTCTAGTTCCTCTTCAACGGGTTCTTCTTCAACGGGTTCTTCAATATCTTCAGCGATTGGCGTAGGGGTAGGTTCTGGTTCCTCTTCAGCAGTGGGCTCCTCAGGCGGAATTGCAGAGGCTGGAGGGGCTTCTAGGATCGTTGCGGCTCCTGCGCCACCGCCGCCGCCACCAGACGCTGCGAATTCTGACTCAGCGATCGCTTCACTCTGCTCTTCTAACGGAATTGTCTCTACGACTTCTTCCTCGGCAGGCTCGGTCACAACAATAGTGATTTCTTCTTGTGCTGCCTGAGCTGGTTTCCAGAAATTATCGACTTTCAGGAACAGTCCAATCACATGCAGAGTGAGTGACCCCGCAAGACTATAAACGATGAATCGCTTGAGAGTCTTTTCCTGTTGTTCACGCTGTTGAGCAACGGTATTTGATGCCATCCATCCTACCCGCGAATAGTGATTGCAAAGTTAGCGATTGCAAAATCTATTGCAAATCATTACTATCTGATTTGCCCATCCTAAAATTCAACTGCAACGCTGTCAATCAGTTTATTTGAGTTAGCCTACTTTTCGCTTCAGGTTTCAAACCCCGCTCTAACGGGAGATCCTGGTCTCTCAATCAGCTTCAGCAATGGCATTGAACGAAATTTATCTCGAAACAATTATTTCTATATTGCCAGTGCTTGACATTGAGTATCGCAGGATTTACTCTTCTTTTGAGAAGAGTTGTCAATAACGATTTCAACTGCTCTCAGGTTAATTAGCTAACTCACAAAGTTGGCTCTATTGCTGTGTGAACACAAAATGCTAATTGTTGAACTGTTTATTGCAGGTGGCATCGTCATGTATCCCTTGCTGGGATTCTCGATTGTGGCGGTCGCCCTCATCCTGGAACGTCTTGTTTTCTGGTTTCGAGTAAATCGTCGCCAACGACGAATAGCGCGGGACGTGCTGCGAACTTACCAGCATGATTTTGACGCAGCATTGTTAAAGCTTAAGCACAATTCAGATTTGCCCATTGCCAGAATTTTTCTGGAAGCTTTAGAAGTCGATCACTTTCCTCCCCATGCTTTTCGTCTCACCCTAGAAGGGGCAACGCAAGCTGAACTGCCGATGCTCCGGCGATTCAACTCTATTTTTGACATGATTATTACTGCAGCCCCTCTGTTAGGGTTGTTAGGCACCGTTCTAGGGTTAATTCAATCCTTTGCTGCTTTGGATCTCGGGGGTGGAGGTAGTGAGAGCGCCCTACAAGTAACGGGAGGCATTAGTGAGGCATTAGTGTCCACGGCATCAGGGTTAATTGTGGCTTTATTTGCCTTGTTCTTCGCCAGTTTGTTTCAAGGATTCTATCGCCGACAGGTTGCTGCGATCCAAGAGTTTGGCAGCCAGCTTGAAGTTTTGCATCTAAGCCGCCATGAAGGATTTAGCGCTGTGTCGAAAGTGATGAATTGATTGCCATGAATATTCCTGAAGAGCCCGATGATCTTCCTATCATCAACATCGTGCCGATGATTGATGTGGTTTTTGCCATCCTGACATTTTTTATCATGTCGTCGTTGTTCCTAACGAAGTCTGAAGGACTGCCGGTTAATCTGCCGCAAGCGCAAACAGCCGAATCTCAACAAGAGAGCAAGATTACGGTAACGGTTGATGATAAGGGAGATGTGTTTCTCGATCGCCAACCTATCCAAGTTGAAGAGTTAGCAGAGCAAGTCGAAACACTGGTTGGCAACCAAGAGCGATTAGTCGTGATCAACGCTGACGAAAAGGTTGAGCATGGTCAGGTGATTGCTGTAATGGATCAATTGCGATCGGTAGAAGGTGTGCAATTAGGGATCTCGACTCGTCGTCCCTGATAAACATTATGGCTGAACTGGTTGCATCAAACTCATCACTCCTAGCTATTACTTGACGTGGCTTCAGCACCTTTAGCAACTGTCTCTAAAAAGCGATCGCCTATTCTACAAGTCGTAGGTTTGGGTGTAAGTATTCTATTACTGTTTGTTTGTCTCCTCTTAAGCATCACGTTTGGAGCAGCAGATATTAATCTGAGCACCGTTTGGCAAGCCTTGACTGCATTTGATGGTTCAACCAATCATCTCATTATCACAACACTGAGATTGCCACGCGCTCTAATTGCACTGCTGGTTGGCGCAGCACTGGCAGTAGCCGGAGCGCTCATGCAAGGTTTGACGCGAAACCCACTAGCAGAACCAAGAATTTTAGGAATCAGTGCTGGGGCAGCTCTTGCAGTTGTTGCAGCGACTTTTCTTATCGGGACTACATCCATTGAGACCTATACCTGGTTTGCTTTTACGGGAGCAGCGATCGCCGCAGTCGCAGTTTACAGCTTAGGGTCGGCAGGGAGGGGCGGACTGTCTCCCCTCAAACTTGTTCTAGCAGGCGCAGTGCTCGACTATCTTTTATCTGCTTTAATGACTGGAATTCTGATCCTCGATCGACGCACTTTGGATGAAGTGCGCTTTTGGCTAGCCGGATCGGTCGCTGGACGTGACTTCAATGTCCTGCTGCAAGTTCTCCCCTATGTTTCAATCGGTTTAATCATTGCCTTTAGTTTGGGTAAACAAATTACTACTCTGACGTTAGGCGAGGATGTTGCTAGAGGGTTAGGGCTTAACACAGCATGGGTAAAGGCGATCGCCATCATCACGGTTGTTTTGCTGGCTGGTAGCGCGGTTGCTCTAGCCGGGCCAATCGGATTCGTAGGTTTAGTGATTCCTCATATCGTTCGCTTTTGGGTGGGTGTCGATTACCGTTGGATATTACCGTATGCAGCAGTATGGGGTGCCGTTTTATTACTAATCGCAGATCTGGTGGCTCGTCTCATCATTAAGCCCCAAGAATTGCCAGTAGGAATTATGATGGCTCTCCTCGGTGCACCATTTTTTATCTATTTAGCGCGATCGCAAGCAAAGCGATAAGCCAAATGATTCTCTTCAAAATCGAATACACAAAACTTCAGCAGCGGATTTGTCTCCAACTCACTAGTTCTGTGGCTTTTCACTGAAAATTAAATAGGCGGCACCTGCAAGCAGCATTGCTGCCAAAAAATAGTTGCGGGTTACAGGCACTTTCATATAACTCACACTAAACCCGGCAAACACAAGCATCGTAATTACTTCCTGCAATACTTTAAGCTGAGGCAGGCTGAAACATTGAATGCCTGCACGGTTAGCAGGAACCTGAAAGCAGTATTCAAAAAAGGCGATCGCCCAGCTTGAAGCGATCGCAATCCACAGGGGAGCCGTTTTCAGATCCTTTAAGTGACCGTACCAGGCAAATGTCATAAAAACATTGGAAATGAGCAAAAGAATTACAGGCTTAAGCATAGAGAGAAGAGAGATATTGATAAGAACAGCACTTTAGAGATTCGCATTTCCTCCTGATACTTAGCAACCTGCTAGGAATGGCAAGTTCTATCTCAACAGCGCTACAGGAGATATCCCTTGGAAACAATTTCGGCATTACTGAATCCAGGTATGATTCACGGGTATCGATTCCATCTGTGGGGGCGTTTCGCGAAACGCCCCCAGACAATTCATATATCAAATCAGCAATGCCGCAATTTCCAGAGGTATTGCAGTCAACCAGTATTGTAGAAGTTCCAGCCAGTGGATGAGATATAGCGCTGACCCGTTACACAATCAGCACTCGTTACACAACCAGCACTAATGTTCCTGCCAGTACCAACAGGGTTCCGACAATGATCTTCAGCGTCAATGGCTCACCCAAAAATAGAACAGACAGCAATAGCACCAAAATTAATCCAGACTTATCTACTGGCGCGACTAAAGAAGCATTGCCAAGCTGTAGCGCTCTGAAGTAGCAAAGCCACGATAGCCCGGTTGCTGCTCCAGATAACACCAGAAATAGCAAAGTTTTGGATGAGATCGTGAACAACCCTTGGAACTGACCGTTTGCCCAGACAATTCCCCAGGCGATCGCCAAAATCACAACTGTGCGGATTGCAGTTGCTAAGTTGGAGTTAATGTTTTCAACTCCAATTTTGGCGAAAATCGTAGTTAGTGCTGCAAAAAAGGCGGAAAGTAAAGCAAAAACCCACCACGCCGTTTCATTCCCCATTACTGTTTAGCCTTATTTCTTGTAGCTGCTCTTTATAATAGTTCTCTCAACACATAACTATCCGCTTTTGTGTTTATTGCACTATGGCAACCCGATCGCTGATATTGCAGAATCTTGCGGTTACCTGAGAAACATCGTCTCCCTTTGACAACACCTAGGCGGTCGGGTCGGGAGCAAAATTAGCATTCTGATCAATTCGTTGAGGCAACCGTTCTCGGCGGACGAAGGATAAATCAGGTAAACGGTTAGTTTCTTGCAGCATTTCCATGCAAAGCCTGGAAATGCTGCTTCAGTTAGCTTCTTGGTGCGTTACGCTGTTGCCAACACACTTTACAGAGATGCATACTCTTTTGTAACCAGATCAATCGTTATTCTTGATTACTTCAGAAATTAACGACGACAGCGATCGCTCACATAAGTTTTTAGTTGAACTTAATTGAAACTCATTCTTAATAGATCCAGAAATCGCTCTGCCCGATACTTGTGCAGATAACTAAAGACCGGGCATTGCACAAGTTGAGAATGATTGGGAAATTTCTAACATCCGGGTCGCCCCCTGTAGGGGCACGGCATTGCTGTGCCCTCAACGAAAATCGTTCGTCAAATCTGCAGCGCCAAAGACTAAAATCTTACATCGGTCTCATCTATTACCCGATCACCCGCCCTAGAATCAATTCCGGGCTAATCGCTAAAGACAGTTAAAACTGACTAAAACATTCAACTTGATTGAAAAGTAATGCATCTGAGAATCATTTGCAACAGCTTCCATGCAGTAGTACGATAGGAAAGCCTTTCTAAACATTGATTTGTGACTAGAAACTGGTTGACCATTCGTCTCTACCACTTTCCTCTCTCCTTTCAGCTCGATCGGCGGGTGCCTTGGCTGTTGCTGGCTCTGGCGATCGCTGCTTTGGCTGTGCTGGTCGTTAGCGTCGGCTATGGAGAGTATCCTATCTCGCCAATTGATGTGATCAGAACCATATTGGGATGGCAGACAGACAATTCTGACTATGGTTTTGTAATCAACACGCTCCGATTACCGCGAATCGTAGCTGCATTTCTGGTCGGAATAGGACTGGCGATCGCTGGAACCATCCTGCAAGGACTGACGCGCAACCCCTTAGCGGCTCCTGAGATTGTGGGCGTGGAAGCTGGGGCAGGGCTAGCAGCTGTTTCTCTGATTGTGCTATTCCCATCAATTCCAACCCTCTTCTTACCGATTGCTGCTTTTACAGGAGCATTAATCGCTGCCTTACTGGTGTATTGGCTGTCCTGGAATGGTGGGAGTTCACCAATTCGATTGATTTTAGTTGGTGTAGGAATCGGGGCGATCGCTTCTGCGCTCACTAGTTTGATGATTACCTTTGGCAATATTTATGATGTCAGTCAGGCGTTAGTATGGTTAGCCGGAAGCGTATATGGACGCACCTGGGAGCACATTCAGGCATTGCTACCCTGGCTACTCATATTTGTTCCTCTGTCATTTCTAAGTGCCCGTGAGTTAAACACGCTGAATTTAGGAGATGATGTGGCACGAGGCTTAGGCAGTCGTGTGGAATGGCAACGCGGTTTTTTGTTAATCACCAGTGTTGCTTTAGCCGGGGCCAGTGTTGCGACAGCAGGCACCATCGGCTTTGTCGGACTGATATCCCCCCATTTAGCCCGTCAGCTAGTCGGTACATCCCATGAAGGACTGCTGCCAACGGCGGCTTTAGTGGGTGGTTTGATTGTGGCACTGGCAGATTTGCTGGGGCGATCGCTGTTTGCCCCGATTGAGATCCCCTGTGGTGTGATTACGGCTGCCGTAGGTGCGCCCTACTTTTTGTATTTGCTCTATCGCGATCGCAATCAATAGTGCCATAAATCTAGTATTTCTCTCACCCTCAAAACTGCAACGCATGAACTCCAATCTGTCTCTTGAACCTGCCCTATCAGCCCGTAAACTGTCGTTGGCTTACGACAAAACCCTAATTGTTAATCATTTAAACCTGGCAATTTCCGCAGGTAAAATCACGGCTCTGGTTGGTCCCAATGGCTGTGGTAAATCAACTTTACTCAAGGGTTTAGCCCGATTGCTTAAGCCTCAGAGCGGAACGGTGTATCTAGATGGAGTCGCGATCTCGAAGGGATATCCGCAAGGGGTCGCCAAACATTCCACCAAAGAAATTGCAAAACGATTAGGAATGCTGCCTCAGAGTCCAGTCGCTCCCGAAGGGCTGACGGTGCGAGAACTGGTGGCACAGGGACGCTATCCTCATCAGAGTTGGTTGCAGCAGTGGTCGCGGGAAGACGAGCAGTTCACAGAACAGGCATTGGCAATTACGGGAATTGCAGAACTGGGCGATCGCCCTTTGGATAGCCTTTCGGGTGGGCAGCGGCAACGTGCCTGGATTGCAATGGCGCTAGCCCAAAACACAGAAATCTTGTTATTAGATGAACCCACAACATTTCTGGATCTAGCGCATCAAATCGAGGTGTTGGACTTGTTGTATGACTTGAACCAGACGCAGGGACGCACCATCGTCATGGTATTGCATGACTTAAATCAAGCCTGCCGTTATGCGGATGAGCTGATCGTGATGCGACAGGGACACCTTTACGCCCAAGGAACTCCCAATCTAGTGATGACCGAAACAATGGTCGCAGAGGTTTTTGGGATAGAGAGTCAAATTGTGCCTGATCCTATGACCGGGACACCAATGTGTGTACCTGTGAGCCGAAAAGCACGCGCTTCAATTGGCAGAAAATAACTTTCTTGAAGGGAATAGCACTCCACTTCAACGCTGCACTCCCATCAAATCTAGAAGTAACGTCACCTGTTGTGATTGTCGCTCTGACTTGCGATAGGCTAGCCAGATTGAGTTTGTCACCGCTTTGACTGGTTTGAGGATCAGGGTTAAATGCTGGTTATCAATCCAATCTGCACATAAATAATCAGGTAACACGCTGCAGCCAAGTCCCTGAGCGATCGCCCCTCGAATGCTGCGTAAATCAGGAATCACTAACTGCGGGTTCACATCCAGCCGCCGACCAAAAATGACCCGCCAAAACCGCCGAATAATGGGCAGCTCTTCACTGTATGCAATCCAGAATTGCGTCCTGAGCCATTGTTCCAGAGCCATTAAATCTGCCTGTATCACATCCTGAGACAGCGGAATCGTCATACCCGGTGGTCCGACTAACCAAAAGTTCTCTTCAAACAAAAGCTGATATTCCAATTCTGGTTTTGGAACTTTTTGAGTGGCGATCGCACAGTCAATTTGATTCGCCAACAGTTGCTCAATTAGGTCTTGCACCAATCCAAATTGAATAGCAAATAGAGTCTCATTCTGTTTTGGCAAACGAGACAACACATACTCACTAAAAAACTCCATCGGCGTTCCTAGGCGAATCAACAGCGGCGCATCGGCCGAAGCTGTCTTGGTTGGAATTGCTTCTAACGTTTCGATCGCGGTAACGACACGAGTATACAGTCGCTTTCCTGACTCAGTCGGCAACATACGTCGCGGCATTCGTTGAAATAACGGTGTACCTAAAGTTGACTCCAGGGCTGCCACATGTTGACTCACTGCTGGCTGCGTCAGGTGTAAAACTTCAGCTGCACCCGATACCGTTCCTACCCGATACACTGCTACAAAGCTGCGATACCACTCCAGGTTAACCATAAATCTAATTATAGATATGCCCAATAATCATTATTTGTATTTTAGATAGGTTGCTTTTAGGATGGAAATTGTCAGGCAAAGAAACATTCAAAGAGTTGCTGACCATCCCTATTTCATTGGAGTCCACACCATGTCTCAGAAAGTTCTAATTGTTCTGACTAGCCACGACACCCTCGGTAACACAGGTCAAGAAACTGGGTTTTATTTACCAGAGGTTAGCCATCCCGTAGATGTATTCGATCGGGAAGGTTTGACGGTTGAGTATGTCAGCCCCAAAGGTGGAAAAGCCCCAATGACTGGCATTGATCTCAATGACCCACTCAACGCTGCATTTCTCGACAGTCCTGAAAAAATGGCGCAAGTGGAGAACACTCTGAATCCCACTCAGGTGAATCCATCAGAGTATGCTGCTATCTTCTACGCAGGTGGCCACGGAACCATGTGGGATTTCCCTGAAGATGCCAAACTCGCTCAAATTGCGACAAGCATCTATGAGCAGGGTGGTGTAGTGGGTGCGGTTTGCCACGGTCCCGCCGGACTGGTCAATATTCAACTCTCAGACGGCAGCTATTTAGTGAATGGAAAAGTTGTATCAGGCTTCACCAATGAAGAAGAAGAAGCCGTTGGTTTAACTGAAGTGGTGCCATTTCTATTAGAAGAAAAGCTAACCGAGCGGGGTGCAACAGTTGAGAAAGCACCAAATTTCCAAGCAAAAACGGTAGTCAGTGGTCGCCTCGTAACAGGGCAAAATCCAGCTTCAGCAGCAGGAGTAGCTGAAGCGATAGTTACCCTTTTGCAGCAGTCTTCTCAGCCAGTAGCTTCCACTTCTGCATAAGCGAACTCCAGTAGATCACCCGGTTGGAGGATGAATAAGATGGACGGCTCCGATACATTAATAAGTATAGAAATCGTTCATCTTCAAATCACTTCATTCGAGTTTGAAGACGGAAGTAAGGGTTTACTCCTGAAGGAACGCGCCTCCACCCACCGCTACACAAAAGAGGCGAAACACATGCAACTAGTTTATCGTGGCGTTCGTTACAACGCAGCTTCTACACACGTTGATGTTGTTGATGTACCTGTCACTGGACAATATAGAGGTTCAGTCATCAAGTTTCATTATCCGGCAAAACTACCTGCTGTTAAGCAAATACTGCATCTCATCTATCGCGGCGTTGCCTTTGATGAGGTGATTACAACTCCAACCGCGTAAAACAAGTTCAAGTTTGAGAAATCAAGCGATTATTGAGGGATTAATGACGTTCTGACCTAGCCATAGCGCTAGGTCTTTTTATAGTTTCCTAGGAACTGCTAGAGGGTGTAGCTTCCTGAGCAGGCTCACTGCTGGTTAACTGCGATCGCAATAGCAACAAGAACAAACCCGAAATGACAGAAGTGAGAACTAGAGCTAACCAAAAGTTGGTGCCTAACCAAACAGGATGATCCAAAGCCCATCCACCCAAGATAGGACCTACCAAATAACCGATCGCCCAGCACTGAGACTCCAGAGCAAAGTAGATACCCCGCAATGTCACAGGAGCCAATTCTCCTACCAAAGCCGATGCTGAAGGTGCATAGAGTACCTCTGCGATCGCAATGCAGGCAAGGGACAGCAAGATTAGTATCAGTGGATTGAGGGTTCCTAGCCCCACCAGCCATATCAAGAAAAATCCGGCAGCCCACAACACGAGCGACCCGAACAAAATTGGGACATAAGGAACTGACCGCAGCCAGCGGGTCACCGGTAATTGCAGCACAATTTTCAGCAGGGCGTGCCAAACAAAGAAATAGCTGATGAATGCTTCAGAAAAGCCCGTCTCGGTATTGCCCCAGGGCACAAAGTTTGCCAGATACAAAGGCAGCGTGCTGCTCAGTTGAGCCGCATAGGTGGTGAAGAACACATTGGCAGCAAGATAGGTGAGCAAACGGCGATCGCGCAACGCCTGACCCCAGCTTTGCAGCACATTGAGAGAAGCTGTGTGAGGCTGACGAGTTTCAGCAATCGTCCAGGCGACCACTCCGCCAAACACCAGGTAGGCTAATCCTTTGCAGATGAAGAGTGCTCCATAACTCCCTTCCATTGCCAGATATTGTCCTGCTAACAATGCCCCCAATCCCAGCCCAAGATTGTCTGCTAGCCGAGTGAGGGCGATCGCTTCAGTGCGATGTTCGTCCGGAGTCAGGTCTGTCGTGATAGAGAGAGTCGCAGGCCAGTAGAGGCTAATGCCTAAGCCCAGCAGCAGGTTCCCTACGACCAGCAGGGGAAAGGTACTGGCAAAGGCTAAAGAAAAGCTACCTAGTGCAGCAATGACCGCTGCAATCAGCAAAGTGCCTCGCCGCCCCAATCCCTCAGAATCAATTGCATTACCCGCCCAAAATCGCCCTAAAGTACCGGAAATACCTCCGCTTCCTAGCGCCAGTCCAACCTGGGTGGGGGAGAAGCCTAACGTGTTGACGAAATAGATGGAGGTGTAGACCAGGGTAAAGCCATGCCCAATGAACAGCAGCAGTTGACCTGCTGCCAAAAGCCAAACTTCCCGCTTTAGGTCTGGTAGCCAGTCCAACAGGGTCTTAACTGGGTGAAGTAGCTTCATCTATTCCACGAATACGATATCTAGCAGGATAATACCGTTCTACAAAAGGGCGATCGCATTTAAATAATCGTGCGTCCGTAAGCAGAAATTTCACTGGTGTTCGCCTGTTTATCTGAGGAGGGTTATCTCATGACACTAACCTTTTGACAGACACTAAAACGTTCTCAAAAGATAGTGGTGCAATTACTCCTTCACCCATAGTGAATTCTTCGACATAACGACCTGCTTGAGGATTCCTGAATACAATCACCTGCTTAGTGGATAAATCTAAAACCCAGTATTCTAAAATCTCAGCCATTGCATAAATCGCAGACTTAATCTCTAAATCCTTCTTCAAACTCGTCTGAGCAACTTCTACAACCCAAAAGATATCTGGAGGAGCAGGGTGGCGATCGCGGTAAGTTGATTCTGGAAGCCGAACAATTGCAATGTCCGGTTCGGGTTCTGAGTCAGGCAAGGTAATCGGGCCATTGAAGCGAACATCCGCTTTACCTGAGAGCAATTCCTCTAAATATTTTGCGCCTCGTTTGGCTGTGGTGTAGTGAATCGGAGTTTCTGGACTCATCTCAACGATTTCGCCTGCTAACAATTCCACATGGCGGCCTTGCAAAATACCCGCTTCGACCATGCGGTGATAGTCATCAATAGACCACTTAGCTAATGTTTTCATCGCAGAATCGCTTACATTTTGGCGGTGAGTCTGATCTGATTCTATAGTTCCTGGCTGAAAAGCACTTCAATTAGCCTTTAGCAACCAGGAACTGAGGGACAAGAGACAACTTATGCGTCTGTGATAAAATAGTCTCTAAACAACACAGCGAAAGGATTTCGCTATTTCCTAGGGATCTTATGATAGAGGCTTTAGATATTAAGCGGAACGTAGAAGTGTTATCTGAGCGCCTGGGTAAAACCCAGGACTATCTTTGACGTTCCGGCTCTGACTGCAAAGATTCAGGACTTAGAGCAAATTGCTGCCCAACCCGAATTTTGGGATGACCAGACGCAAGCGCAAAAGACTCTACAGGAATTAAACGACCTCAAGTCGCATCTCCAGCAGCTACAGGACTGGCAATCCGCCCTGGACGACACAAAAGCTGTTTTGGAATTGCTAGAGCTAGAGGCAGACGAAGCTTTGCTGCAAGAGGCTCAGCACAACGTGACGCATTTGAGCCAGGAGCTAGATCAGTGGGAACTTCAGCAATTGCTGGCTGGACCCTATGACCAGCGAGGCGCGGTCTTGACGATCAATGCGGGTGCTGGCGGCACCGACGCTCAAGATTGGGCCGAGATGCTGCTGCGAATGTACACCCGCTGGGCTGAGAAGCATGGCTATAAGGCTCATCTGGCTGAACTGTCTGAGGGAGACGAAGCTGGGCTCAAGTCTGTGACGCTGGAAGTCGAGGGGCGATATGCCTACGGCTACCTGAAGGTGGAAAAGGGAACTCACCGTCTGGTGAGGATTTCGCCCTTCAATGCTAACGACAAGCGGCAAACCAGTTTTGCCGGAGTAGAGGTGATGCCAATTATCGACAGTTCTGTACACCTGGACATTCCTGAGAAGGATCTGGAGATTACAACTTCTCGTGCGGGTGGCAAAGGTGGTCAGAACGTCAACAAGGTAGAAACGGCAGTGCGAATCGTTCACCTACCGACCGGAATTGCGGTGCGCTGTACCCAGGAGCGATCGCAGCTTCAAAATAAAGAAAAGGCAATGGCTATTCTCAAAGCCAAGCTGCTGATCATTGCTCAGGAGCAACGCGCGAAAGAGATTGCCGACATTCGTGGGGACATGGTCGAAGCCGCTTGGGGTAATCAGATTCGCAACTATGTCTTCCATCCCTACCAGATGGTGAAAGACTTGCGGACGGGCACTGAGACGGCAGCGATCGCCGATGTCATGGACGGCGACCTTGACCCATTCATCGAAGCCTGTTTGCGTCAGGAAAATCAAATGTTGCAGGAAAGTACGGTGTAATATGAGCGATTCCCCTTCCATTCCAGAATCTCAGGTTGCTTCAGCCCCAGCAGAGGCAGAAACGCCCACTGTGCAGCCTGCTGAAGCTGCAACCCAGCCTACCGAACCCGCAGTCCAGCCTACCGAACCCAAACCTAGCTACGTCAAGCTAGCCATGCGAAACATGGTTAGGAAGCGGGGCACATCTCTGTTTCACTTTGCCTTGACGACAGTGGGGTTGATAGTTGTGCTGGTGGGTTTGTCCTACCTGACTCGCTAGGAGGCTTGATTTCATCGTGAAATTAGCCAATCAACCTGTGCAGGTAGAAATCAGCATCCAGGATGTTTTTTTTGAACCTGAGCCAGCTTCAGAATCGCCGATCTCGGATGAAACTTGGCAGGACTGGTTTAGTCGCTGGCTAGAGCATTTGCAGCCAGATCTGGCAGCTACAGGCGTTTACGAACTGTGTCTGCGGCTGACCGACGATGCCGAAATTCAGTCCCTCAATGCCCAATATCGCCAGAAAGATCAGCCGACAGACGTGCTGGCGTTTGCAGCATTGGAAGTAGAAACTCCCCGGTTTGAACACCAGGCAAAAATGCCGCTGTATTTGGGAGATATTGTAATCTCGGTTGAGACGGCGCGATCGCAAGCTCAACAAGAGGGACATTCCTTGCAGCAAGAGTTAGCCTGGTTGTCAGCGCACGGGCTGCTTCACCTGCTCGGTTGGGATCATCCAGATAATGACAGCTTAAGGGACATGCTGGTTCAGCAAGAAACTTTGCTGCAATCGGTGGGGCTGAGTACTCAATATCTAGCAGAAAAATCTTGACCTAGACTGAGTAAGCTGTAACATAAGGTCACTCAGGGTCTGTTTGGAACCAATTGGCACAGGACAGTGCAGAATCTTACAGCGCAGTCTTGCATAGGGTCTAAAATTGAGCAGATCTGCTTTGATTACAGATCTGCCCTGGCCGCTCTCGTTCCCTTAATTTTTCTGCCTATGTCCCAAGAATTATCGACAGAGACACCACCTCATGCTCCTAAGCTGGTTAAGCCAAATCGCGAACTCTCTTGGCGGATTGCGTCTAGCCTGGTGGTCAGCTTTAAGTATGCTTGGGCAGGGCTAAGCTATGCGTTTCAAACGCAGCGCAACTTTCGGATTCACCTCGTCGTGGGGCTAGTGGCGATCGCCCTCAGCATCTTCCTCGATCTCAGCGCCGTTGAAATCGCCATTATTGGGCTAACGACTGGGGCTGTCCTGACGATGGAATTGCTCAATACGGCGATCGAATCTGTGGTTGACCTGACCGTCAAGCAAAACTATCACGATCTAGCCAGAATCGCCAAAGACTGCGCTGCCGGAGCTGTTCTGGTTTCTGCAATGGCATCGCTGCTGGTTGCAGGTTCTTTGTTGCTGCCGCCTCTGATAGCGTTAATTCAAACCACTTTGGCACGATAGGTAACACTGTTGTATTTAGGAGGAGTAGCAATACTCACCCTAAATACGACTAGTCTATTCTTGGTAACAGCACGTCAAGATTAGAACGTAGATTGCGCTGCGCTTCACCCAACCCACCCAACTACAGGCAGTAGCCCCGCAGGTTGGGTGGAGCAGAGCGCAACCCAACACTTTAAACTTGCTTGCAGACTCACTTCGCTACTACGGTGCTGTAAATTTCTCTAAAGCAGATATCAGCAGAAATTTTTAATCCTGTTTAAATTATTCATCATCGACTCACTATGATTCTCGTTATCGATAATTACGACAGTTTTACATACAACCTGGTGCAATACCTGGGTGAATTGGGAGCTGAGTTGCCCATCGCAGCGGATATTCAGGTTTATCGCAACGACCAAATTAGCCTGGAGCAGATCCGGCAATTGCAGCCTGACGCGATCGTGATTTCCCCTGGTCCAGGTCGCCCCGAAGATGCCGGAATTTCTCCCGCCTTAATTAAAGAATTGGGAACTGAAACCCCCATTCTGGGCGTATGTCTGGGGCATCAAGGAATCGGTCAAGTGTTTGGCGGCAAGATTACCTCCGCTCCAGAACTTATGCACGGCAAAACCTCCCCTGTGCAGCACAAAGGTGTGGGGGTGTTCAAAGGGTTAGCCAATCCATTTACGGCAACTCGCTATCACAGTTTAGTGATTGATGCCCAAACCTGTCCTGATGAGTTGGAGGTGACAGCCTGGGTAGAGGACGGCACAATTATGGGCGTACGTCACCGAGACTATCCCCACATTCAAGGCGTACAGTTTCATCCAGAGAGCATTCTTACGGATTCTGGGAAACAGTTATTGAAGAATTTTTTGCTGGAAGTTGAGAATTAGGGTGTACCTTGAAAGACCATAATTCCTATCCCGAATCTGCTGTATTCTGACGTAAGTTCTATAAAGTTTCTAATTTCTTGGGTTAGTGTCACCTACAAAACCTGAGAAAGTTGAAAAAATCGGTTAAACCTAACAACGATACCCGTAGATCTTTAAGACTCGTATGATGCCGATTGATCGGGATTCTCTGTTGCGCCGCTGCAAAACGATTAAGTTCCTGAACCGCAGCCTGATCCTTAGCCTTGCAGTCATTTTGACTCCTCTGGGGTTTTCGTCTAATGCTGCTACTCTTTCGCAGGGGGCGATTACCCCAAAGGGGGAACTGCTTCGTACTGCTCAACTCCCCAGTACAAGCCTGGATGACGAAGCCCTTGAAGATGAAACCAAACTATTGCCTGAGCAAGCTTGTTCCCTGCAACCTAACCGCTCTGCCCTGCAAATTAGTGACCTGACTCAAAACCTAATGCAGGCTGCAACCTGGATGGAGGAGCCAGAAAGCGGTTTGGGCGCAATCTTGCAGAGCTTTGGACCTCAGTTAGCCGCACAACTGACCCCTGCGGCTTGGCCTGAAATTCATCAGCGTGCCCGGTTAGCCAGAGTACCGATCCTGATGTATCACGACATTCTGCCTGAAAAAGAGGTATTTTTTGATGTCACCCCAGAGGAATTTCGAGAACATCTGGAATTAATCAAAGAGAATGGGCTAACGCCTGTCAGTATGGATCAACTGGTGGCACATCTGCGAACGGGTTTGCCGTTGCCCGAAAAGCCCGTTTTGCTGACCTTTGATGACGGCTACAAGGGTCACTACGACTACGTTCTGCCGCTGCTGAGAGAATACGGCTATCCCGGTTTATTTTCCGTCTATACGCATAAAGTTAGCCGCGACTACGGCAGACCCGGACTAACCTGGGAGCAGCTAAAGGAAATGGCAGCAGATCCGCTAGTGACGATCTCCGCCCATAGCGTTATGCACCCACCCGACCTGCGCGACCTGTCAGATGAGACGTTGACCCAGGAAGTTGTCGAGTCTCGCCGGATTCTACAGGAACAGTTGGGCATCCCGATCCGCTATTTCACTTACCCCGAAGGCAAGTACGATGCGCGAGTTGCTGGGGAAGTTCGCAAAGCCGGATTTGAAGCGGCTTTGACCATGAACGATGAAGAAAATCTGATGGCAGGAGAGTCCACCAATCTGCTGACCATCGACCGGATCGGACAATCGCAAATTGAAGAGGTGATTGCTGATGCCTGGGGTGGACCTTCACCTCGAAGATGGGGAACCGCGTTTGACTTTGCCGCTCCCATCCAGGTGAACGAAGTCACTTACGACGATGTGCCGCTGATTCTCATTTCTGGCGGCAAGCCTGTCACCATTCATGCCGATAGCCGCTATCAGGTTGAGGAAATTATTGCCGACAGCGAAGTTGCTGCTGCTGTAGATGGAGGCTTCTTCTCACTCAAATATCTCGACTCAAACGTGATGGTCGGTCCCGTCCTGAGCCAGAGCGTAGGCGTTTTCGTTCCCGGAAACGCGAGTGAGAATCCGCTGCTAAACGGGCGACCGCTAGTGCTAATCAGTTCAACCCAGGTACGTTTCGTTCCCTTTGACGCGGACAAACATAACACTCTGGAAGGCATTCAGGCTGAAATGGCGGATGTCACCGATGCCTTTGTGGCAGCGGCGTGGTTGGTCAAAGACGGTGAGCCTCAGCCTGCCAGTACTTTTGGTAGCCTGTTTGATTTTGATGCCAGACGACACCGAGCTTTTTGGGGAATCAGCCAGGATGGACAACCTGTAATTGGGGTGTCCACTTCTTACGTCGATTCCATCTCGCTGGGCGAAATGCTGCACCAGTCAGGGCTTCAGGATGCGGTCATGCTCGACTCTGGAGCAAGCACTTCTCTGGCTTATCGGGGCGAGTCATTAGTGGGCTATACGCCCCGCCCTGTACCTCATGTGGTTGGGTTAGTACCACCTGAGTCTGATTCTCAAGCGAATGCGGGCTGTACGGTTGCGTCTAATACCAATTCCCAAGATTAGGTCTACAGATGGAAGGGCACCCGTTCTACGGAGTGCCCTTTCATTTAGAGGAACGTTATAAATAAAATTTCAGGGGTGGCAAGCTCAACCTACCACCCCTGAAATCAAATCTTGAATCAAAGATTTTACGAAATTACAGCTTCAGGCTGATAGCGGATGTTTGCCTGGTGGAATCGCTGGAGTGCGTCCTGGAGGCGATCGCACTCTGCAATCAAGCTAATCCGCACATAGCCTTCGCCGCCTGCGCCAAACGCATTGCCGGGAGTAACTACAACTCCAGTTTGCTGTAGCACCGAGAGGGCAAAGTCAGTAGAGCCAACTCCCGGTGGGCAGGGCACCCAGAGATACATCGTGGCTCTGGTTTTGGGCACTGTCCAGCCCAGCTTTGCCAAACCGTCAATCAAAAAGTCGCGACGGGTGCGGTAGCGGGCCTGCACTTCATGCAGGTAAACATCTGGTAGTTGCAGCGCAGTTTCAGCAGCCGACTGGAGCGCTGCAAAAATGCCGTAATCCAGGTTGGTTTTTAAGGTTCGCAAACCCTGAATCACATGGCGATTGCCGACGACAAAGCCGACCCGCCAACCTGCCATGTTGTAGGTTTTGGAGAGCGTGTGAAACTCCACGCCAATTTCTTTGGCACCGGGAATTTCCAGCAGACTGGTAGGGTGAAAGCCATCAAATGCCAGTTCTGCGTAGCACAGGTCGTGAACTAGCAGAATTTCGTGTTTGCGAGCAAACTTGACGATGTCTTGGAAAAATTCACGGGGAGCGGTTGCTGCGGTGGGGTTGCTGGGATAGTTGAAATACAGGATTTTCGCCTGTTCTGCCACTGAGTCTGGAATCGATCCCAGGTCAATCAGCCAATCCTGTTCTGGCTTCAGAATGATGCTGTGAATTTTGCCCCCCGCAATTAGCGGACCGCGAAAGTGAGCCGGATAGGAAGGACTGGGTACTAAAACCAAGTCACCTGGATTGACATAGGCGATCGCCAAATGCGTCAGTCCTTCTTTAGAACCTAGCAGCGGCAACGCTTCACCATCGGGATCAAGCTCAACTCCGTAGCGGCGACCATACCAATCAGTAATGGCGCGACGGAAGCTGGCAGTTCCCTCAAAGGGCGGATAACCGTGGTTTGCCGGATTTTGCAGAGCGGCGATCGCGGCATCCACGACGGGTTGCGGCGTTGGTCCATCTGGGTTGCCCATTCCCAGGTCAATCAAATCTAGTCCCTGCTCACGGGCACGGGCTTTCAGTTCATCTAACCGCGCAAAGACATAGGGCGGCAGAGCACTGAGGCGATCAGCGGGGGTAATCCAGTCTAAGCTCATGCCTGCACCTCATTAGAAGAATGAGCTATATTGGACAGCGCTTGCCTGGTCGAAGTTCCATCTGGCTCTGAAATTCTGAATCCCTGACAGGGCGCTGTTGTAGATACCATTGCTGCCATCAGGTGAGCAGGCGTAACCTCAAAGGGCAACCGATGAATATCAGACCCGACTGAACAGGCAACTTCTGCGGCACGTTGCAGATTTGCCAGCGTCACCTCCGCTAAGCCTAAATCAGACAAGCTCTGAGGCAAACCAATTTCTGCATAAAACTTGAGCAACTGTTGGCGCGCCGTTGCGGCTAGCTGATTGCCTTGCACCATTTCCTCCAGGCGAAGCTGCACCAAAATGCCGTAAGCAACCTTCTCTCCGTGCAGCGTACCGTGACTTTCAAGCAAATGAGTTAAACCATTGTGAACGGCATGAGCCGCTACCGTGCGGCATTGAGCGCCACCCAATCCACCAATCACTCCAGCCAGCAGCACCGTTGCATCCACCACTTCTCGCCAAGCCGCGCTGCCCGGAGCTTGAAGTGCCACCGCCGATTTTTGAAATAGAATGTCGCGCAAAACACGCGCCTGCTGCACTGCCCCAATCACTAAAGTTTGGTCAGAGTGTCCGCTGCTCACCGATGCCTCGTACCATTTCGCCAGGGCATCCCCAATCCCAGCAATTAGGGTGCGGTTGGAAGCAGTCTGGAGTAGCCGATAGTCCAGCAGCAGCAGATCAGGGCAGCGAGCCAGACTGACATCATAAAGAAACGCACCCTGGTCAGAGTAGACGTTTGACAGCGCAGTCCAAGCAGCACAGGTCGCCGCAGAAGTAGGGATCGTTACAATTGGCAGATCGAGCTGATAGGCTAGCAGCTTGGCTGCATCCAGCGCCTTGCCGCCGCCCACCCCGATGATCAGATCTGCGTCATGGTCGGTTGCTGCTTGCCGCAATGCCGCTAAGCTTGCCTCACTGCAATCTGCTCCGTAAGAAGCTTGAGCTGCTGCTAGCCGCTGCTCTAGAACAGGTTGAAGAAAGGGCTGTACGGCGGCTAGGGTGCGATCGCCCCCCACTAAAAGCGGTCTTTTCCCCAAACGGGCGATCGCTTCTCCCGATTGGGCCAGTGCGTCCTGCCCTCGGATTACCGTAGCAGGAGCCAAATTTAGCGTAAACAGCGGAGCAGAACTCGCAACATCCGAACTTTGAGACAAGGATGAATGGGTCATAAGGCAAAGCAACCATCACCATCAGCGGCGAAAGGCAAAAATTTAGTAAGAATCACTTTATACCAATTTTCATAAAGCTGTATAGAACAGTGGGGATTAGGGGTTGGGGGTAGAGGAGTTTGCTGTTGTTCACTCCTAGTTCCCTCGCTCCCCTTACTCCCACTTGCATCAGGAAGTCCTTACATATTGGACATACTGGCTGGCTCCACTTCAGAAGGTACTTCGGGCGGGGGAAGCTGGGCGAAGTTTTCGGGGTAGAGTTTGATTTCCATTTGCTCATCGTCGCGGATAAAGAGCGATCGCCTAATTTGCCCTAAGTACAACGGTTGGGAAATTCCTGGTTGGGGATGTAGTACTGTCCGCGCCCGAATGGTTAGCTTGTCATCGCCTCGACTGAGACGACCGGGAGAAAACAGATTGCTGGCTGCTTGCTGCAAAGTGGCAGTTAGTTCTGTTTCTGTAATGGTTTGAGGCACCACGATCACCACCCGATCAGCGCCAGAGTCATAAATGGTGGAGTACCGCACCGCACCTGGAATCACCGTGCGGGTAAAGGGAAATAATCCCAGCCCAAACAGCCCTACTGTCAGCACCACCAGCAAACCTGTCGCACCAACCAGCCGAAACCGGATGCCCCATTTGAATAAAAAGCCAAGCAGGGCGATCGCTCCAAATACCAGGGTTGCGATCCCCGCCCATTGAGCAAATTGAAAAAAGTCAACGTTGGTTGGCATGTTTTCTGTAATTCTTGATGGCACTTCAACTTAATATCTTGAAGATTATGGAACAATGGTACCCAACCTTCAAAACAGAATTTTAATCTTACTCGTTGCTGATAAACCCAGCAGGCTGAACGTCCTTCGCTAGTTCCAAAGCTGCCTTGACCGTATGCCAAGACAGGTTGGCACACTTGATTCGCACTGGAAACTGAGCAACGCCCTGCATCACGTTAAGCTTTCGCAACTCCGAAGGAAATTCTGCCTCGCCCTTCATCATTGCCTGAAACTTTTGCACCATTTCCAGAGCTTCGGCAGTAGTTTTGCCCCGCAATGCATCAGCCATCAGATCAACCGATGCCATCGCGATCGCACAGCCTTCTCCCTCAAACTTTACGTCTTGAATCTGGTCTTCTGCGTCATTCAGTTGCAGGGTTAGCTCAATCGTGTCGCCACAGGAAGGGTTGTGTCCTTTCTGGTAGCGATCGACTGGATCAGTTTTGCCCCGGTTGCGAGGCTTTTTATAGCGCTCTAGAATGACCTGCTGATAAAGATCGCGCAGATTGTCCAATGACATAGCTATTCATCAAGAAACATACTCATTCTTCTTGATCCTAGCAGGGACGTGGAATTGACGCGGGACTAACTGCTTTGCTGAACCGAATCGGTGTCCGATCGCTCAACTTGTTCTTCCATCTGCAAACGCAGCCCAACCCACCTCAAAGCAACGTTGAGAGCCTGATTGAGCGGCATTCGCTCAGCACTCAAATGGGGAGCGAGGTGGGCAATTTGTTGGGACACAGCAAAACTAGGAGCAGGCAAACCATTGGCGATCGCCTTCTGAATGGTCGTCACAGCTTCTGGAACATCTGCTTTGTGGCGCATACAGGCAGCAAAACTGGGCTGTCCCTCTCGATCTGCCACCGTTGCATAGCCAAATAACCTGCAAATAGACGGTCGCCAAAGGTAAACCTGACAGCGTCCATTTCCGGGTACGTCCGAATCAGGCTCGTAAAAGAGGCAGGCATTCGTTTCATTCACCTCAGCCGACTTCTCCAGCCATTTCGCTGCTTCACCTTGCCGAAATAGCTCCACTGCCAGCGGCACCATCTCTAGAGGGGTAGCTTCTACATGAGGGTTTTCGCAGCAGCGACCACAACCCGTCGGACAGTGAAGCTGAGTAGCAATCTGAAATTCGCGGGTCTGCTGATCAATCTGTTTATACAGATCTATGACTTGTTTAGAGATCTCGTCTATCGCTGTTTTCTTTGCCATACTTCCTGCAACACAGCTGCAATACAGACTAGTTCTCGGAATCCTGATTTGTGGCTTCCTTGTGACTTCCTTCAAAGAAGCTACCTCGTCTTGCAGTTTCCTAAAATTTTCAAGAATGGGAGATTTGAATCTTTTAGAATTCTCAGAACGGGTAAGGTGTAGGGGCGATTCGTGAACTGCCCCTACAGAGATTTGTAGTTTATCCAAGTGGAAATTGCTGTAAAAAATGTGTAGCTACAAATCTAGATTGACGATCGCCGGAATTCCTAAAACTGCGCAGGGAAACCTTTTGGACCACTGCGAAATTAGAGGATGGCGAACAGAACGGCAACCCAAAACGAGGACATCGGCAGATTCGGCGATCGCCACCTGCTTTAACTCCTCAGCGCAATTTCCAATCCGCAAGTGAGTATTTAGCGACCCGCGCCATTCCTCAGCTAGGCACCGAGCCTGCCAAAGAATCCGGTCTGCTTGCTCAAATGGAGTTTCAGGACGGGTCAACGTTGCAGTGCTAGAACGCTCTGTTCTAGAAGCGTGCAGCAATTGTCTCCCACCATTTCCTTTAGAGTTCGATCGAGTTGTTTTGGTTAGGGTTGCAACCTCATCAACCACATAAACCACATGCACTGTTACTTGCTTTTGGGTCGCCAAACGAGTTTGGTGCGCCATCCAAAAAGTCAGATCTAGAGCCGTTTGGCTGCAAGGAGAACCCGTGTAGCCAACCATCAGATTAATCGACTCTTGGGCTAGCTCCTGCGACTGAAAATTAGCTGACGCAGACACTTCTGGCTCTGGTAACAGCAGCATTTGCTCGACCAGGTTGCGTTGACCTAGCGTACCTTGCAGACGAGCTAACATCGGTTTGATTTTCACAGCTTTGACCTCTCCACGAAGTGAACTAGAAATGAGAGGTGGGTCAGGAAAGAAGGACTGTACCCATCTGGATAGACTTGATCCAAACAGAAACACCCTGCTTGAGGAGACTCCAGCGACTCTAGCTGCATTAGCAAGTTTAGGGATACTCCCGGTTTTACAACCTTGTAAGCCTAAACAACCACTTCTACAGATAGCTTAGTCAAATCCTTGAGTTCTCCTTCCAAGGCCGACGGAGTTAGCTGACGGGCTAAGACTGGAAGGTGTCTCTCTCATATTGAGATTAGCCCCGATAAACAATTGGTTCCTCCGCTTCAAACCTACCAATAGGTTTGGATTAGGCTCCCACTCAACTACTAAAACAGAACTGAAATAGAACCAAACGTGAGTGAATCTACAGAATGCATTCACCACTCATTTAGAGTACGAGATTTTTGGGCAAATGCCCATCGCAACTCATACAACGTTTGATAAATTAACATGTTTCAGGTGAGCTTCTAACTATCTTGCGGTAGATGCCTTATGGCTGAGGCGTTTGAGCCAATTAGCGATCGCCAATCTATCTCGATCTGCAATTGTCTTTTAAGTTACATATTCGAGTTATTCAATACATATTCAACACATTGGGTTGACGAAGTATCTAACTAGAGGCTATCCTGTCATCAAACTGAATAGGTCAGCTTAATCCGGGTCTTGCGATTTTCTTTAACGCACTTCCTGGAACGGAGGAACCAAATTTGGGGCTTATCTCTGAGGTTAATTGAGAAGGACATCTCTCAGTCCTAGCCCGTCAGCTAACTTCGTCGGCATTGAGGGGAGATTGAAAGGTCAGCATTTTTTCACAATGCACCGATCTAATCATGATCCTGAACAGGCTTCAGCACCATTGCTGTGTCTGTTCAAACGTTTGAGCAGCGGGGTTTTTCCTGCGTCTGTCGGGCTGAGTCAGGTAGAGAACTGAGCAGTAGTCTATAAGCTGCTGCCTGACGAAGTCTGTTGCTCAAGTCAAGTTTGACCAGCGTGAGGGGCGATCGCTTTGCGGTGCGCCCCTTTTTCTTTGGAAGATGCAATTCTTAGAACAAATCGCTGTAGGGGCGAACGGCCGTTCGCCCTTACCTGTGTGTTATTCATCTGGAAAAACGCTGTAGCTGTAACAGTATTAAAATTAGAGCTTTAAGGCGATCGCTCAATTATGCTGCCTAGAGAAGAACTGCTTCAGGGAATCGAAAATCGAGACAGCGCTGCACGGGTCATTGACCAGGCTGATCAGGCTATTAAAACCTGGGAGGTGGTCTGTACCGATTTTCTTTCGCCGCCTGAGTTAGCTGAAGTGCAGCAAATGTTTGCACGGCTGACTGAGGTGCAACTGCTGGCTTGGGGAGGCTATCCGCAAGCCGAACGTCAGCGTGTGGCGATCGCTCGTCCTGAAATTCCTTTAGATCAGTCTCAGGTGGCGATCGCCGCGCTAGACATTGCCGGAAACTTTCTGTTTGACTCAGCGACTCATCGCGACTTTTTGGGGTCACTGCTAGGCACGGGACTGGTGCGCGACAAGGTGGGCGACATCATTGTTTTGGGAGAACGAGGCGGACAGGCGATCGTCGTTCCCGAACTGGTCGCATTTCTGGAAATGAGTCTGACTCAAGTACGCTCAGTTCCCGTCAAAACGCGGCAGATTGACCTGAGCGAACTGAAAATTCGGGAACCCAAAAAGAAAGAACTGACGACCGTAGAAGCTTCTTTGCGGCTAGATGCGGTTGCCTCTGCTGGGTTTGGCATGTCACGCAGCAAAATGGCAGAGATGATTAGTGGCGGAGATGTGCGGGTCAACTGGAAGGACGTTACCCAGCCCAGCCATCAGCTTAAATCGGGCGACCTGGTCGCGATTCGGGGCAAAGGGCGCTTGGAAATTGGTGAAGTCGCCGTAACCAAAAAGGAACGCTATCGGGTGCAGTTGACTCGTTTTGTCTAAATCTAAAAAGTGTGAATGCACTTCTCATCAGATGCATTCACACACTCCATAGCGTTAGGAACGCCGTACATTCAAACAGCACCAATCCTTCCTGCGCCAGAGCGTTGCAACAATCCAGCCGCTTTGCTCTAGCGTGTCAGCGACGGGTTTCACCTGGTCAAGCAAAATGCCACTGAAAATTCCCCAGGTGGTGGGTTTGACGATCGCTTCCATTTGCGGAATTAAATCAATAATCACTTCCGCCAAAATGTTGCAGAGAATTCCGTCTACTGGCCCCGATGTAAGCTCTGGCAGTCGCTCAATGCTGCCCTCAACCGCAATTAAGCGGTGTGGCTCAATTTGATTTAGTTCTCGGTTGCTTTCGGTAGACATCACCGCCAAGGGGTCATTGTCAACCGCATAAATTTGTTTTGCACCGAGCAACAGTGCGCCAATTGAGAGAATGCCAGAGCCGCAGCCAATATCTGCAATCACGGCATTACCTGGCTCACCCAAACGCATCTCTAAAGACTCAAGGCAAAGCTGCGTAGTAGCGTGTGCCCCAGTGCCAAAGGCAACCCCCGGATCGAGCCGCAAAATTTTGCGATCGCTAGCTTCAGGATTGGGCAACCAAGCAGGATTGATCAGCAAGCGATCGCCTACCTCTTGAGGCTGCCAATGATCCTTCCAACTGCTAGACCAATCTTCCTCCTCAATCAAATGCCACTGCATCGCAGGAATCGGCAACTCGGCACACAGCGCATCCTGCCGCAACAGCAGCGACAAAGCCGCCAAATCTAACAACTGCGCCTGCATTTGAGGCAAATAAGCCTTGGTCAGGCAGGAATGCCCCTTAATCTCGCTGGAGGTACCCCGACAGCCAAACACCTCCAGCCGCCAAAACACCAAATCTTCCAAAACCGGATCACAGAGAACTTGAATTTCCCACCAGCTACTTGCCAAGGTTGCTGCCTTAAACTGAGTTACTTACCCATTGTATTTCAGCCCTGTCCTTGCACTGCTCTTAAAGCTTTCTGAGTTTAAAAACTTGATTCAAAACTCAAAAACCTAATTTTGAAGTTGGAAACCTGATTTACAGCCATTTTCACTTGGATAAACCACAAATCCCTGTAAGGGCAGTTCGCGAACTGCCCCTACGCTATGGCTTACTCGTTGGAGAATGGCTGTAAAACTCAAAAACCTAATTCAAAACTCGTAAACCAGGTCTAAAACTCAAAAACTTGATTTAAAACTCGCAAACCTGTTTTTATTTACATTTTCTAGAAAAAATACTGGTGAGGAAGGCGATCGCCCACTTCACTCCCTCAAAAACTTTAAAACTTATCAATTTGACTAAATACCGTCCGCTCAGATATGCTCTCACGTTAAGGTTGTCTTTTTTACTTACGGCAACCCGGCTAAACCCAAGAATCTAGCGCCGCTCAAAGCTGTTGACGCAGCAATGAGCGACTAACCCCCAAACTGGTAACAGCAGTCTGGCGGCTAATGGTGAATTTTAACACTCCCTTAGCCACCCCGACTTGTCATGTCAAAAAAGCCGTTGCTGACCCTTCAGGTCGTGAAAGTGAAAGTATCACTTTTGGTTCTTTCACTTAGCGCAACGTGTGAATGAGTGCGGGGTGGCTAGGTTTTTGGGGTTTCCTCAAAAACCCTAAGGAGTTACAACTCATGTCTCAATGTTTTTTAGAATCTCCCAACGTACCTACCATTGATAGAGAAGTTTCTGCACTTCAGAATAGTGAACGCGATCGCCTGCGAGTTCTCATCATCGGCTCTCGCGATGGTGTAATTGAAACAATTCACGACTTATATCATCGCGGCTTCGCTGAAGTGAATGCCTGGAGTCCGCTTTTACCTGCACCCAGTTCTGGTGAGGTGATGAGTATCTTGACACGCGATCGGAGAAGGGGAGAGTAGGAGAAATAAGGAGGGGGGGCGATCGCACAAAGTTGATGAATACCGTTGCATCGTTGGATGAGTGCGATCGCCTCTATTGGTCAACAAGGTCGGTAAGTACTAAGGTTATTTAGCACAAATCACATCTGCCCCAATTTGATTTGAATATTGCAGTGTGGGTAAGGGCGCATTGCAATGCGCCTTTATAGAAAGTTGATATGTCGCGAAGTCTACTTAAACCAGTATGAGAATATATGGAACAACTCAGGCTATTCAACTTAATCAATGTCTTATACAGAATGATCTGGGTTAAGCACCTAATTCGAGATGTTATGCTGAATTATCTGCCTATCCACCTCCTTGAGATATCTTAGGCAGAAACTTTCTCTCTAATAATAGTTAGGTTTCTCAATTATCTGTAGAACAACGGTATAAATCAGCTCAACTAAGCATGGTAAAGGAGATAAAAGGTGGAGCAGTTCTTAACGAGCTTGATTCTGGCATCTATTGTTGGTCTTCCACGTTTTGTCTTAAACAATCTACTTGAGATTCTTTTCCTTTTTTTAGTTTGGAGACTTAGAAAAAAAGAAAATAGAGATAAGTTTATAGCTTTTATCAAGGACGTTATTCAGTCCGTTGCAGGTTCTCCAGGTAGATTAGAGAATAGTTTAAATGCAGAAAAATCAGATGGCGTAGAGGCAGAAAATCTCAGGCTACGTCATCTTTTAAGAGAAAGAGATTTGTCACAAGCCAAACCAGTTGAAAAACAATATCTATTATTAGGGCAGTATTATAATCAGGGGCTTACACAGTCAAGCCTTAGTTTCAGGTTTAGCATTATATCTGCTTTTTTAGGTTTTGCTGTAATTGTAGTCTCACTAGCAAGGATTGATTCAAGTTCTCAGCAAGCTAATCAAATATCTGCATACGTTGGGTTGATTTCTGGAACTATAATAAATGCAGTCTCAGCATTGTTTTTTGTTGAGACTAATAGATCCCGAAAACTGATGACAGAATTTTTTGAAAAACTCCGTGCTGATAGAAAACTTGATGAATCCTTGGAACTCATAGAAAAAATTCCAGATCAAGTGATTCAAAGTAAAGTTAAAGCAATAATGACTTTAGAATTTGCTGGAATTAAGCTTAATGATAATATTTCTTTAGAAAATCTTCTAAATACAAAAGTGGCATTTTCATCAGTTCCTGTGGATGCAAGTAGCTCATTACAAGTTCAGAGACATGAGAGCAATAAATCTTCAATTTCTGACGATTTGTAAAAGTGCAATCAGTAAGGAGATTAGTTAAAGAATCGTTGATTGGAAGAGCAAGGGTTATCTTAATAGCCCAATTAATAGTTCTTTTGGGCTAACAAGTATGCTGCACAAAATGTAAGGTCTTTAGTGTTAATATTTATGTCACTTGCATCCGCTGAGCATAGACATAGTTGGTTAGTTAGCCAAAGCACTCTCTGTTCGGAGAGGACTTTCTCTACAAAGAAATTTGAAGTGTAGTATTAAAACAAAAATAGTGACGACTTCTGTATGGTGAAAATTTACATTGACACAAATATATTTATTGGTTTTTATCAGTCTTCAAATAACCCAATTAATATTCTTGACGAAATTGCAAAGTATTCTCAATATCTAGTTACCACATCTCAAACGATCAATGAGTTTCATCGCAATCGTATAGGGGTACTCAATAAACTCATTAAAAATTTTCAGGATTCTGTTAAGTTCAATCCTTTTTGTACCTCTCTGATTAGAGATTTACCTGAGTTCGATGACCTTACAACAAAGTGTAGAGAGGTTCGAGAAAAATCTCAACTGGTGATTCAGAAGTTAGAGACTGCAAAAAAGCGTAACGAAGATCCTGTTGCTCAAAAGTTTGATGCAATCTTTAATCACCCTTCCACTACAAACATAGTCCTGACAGATGTTCTGATTAATAAGGCGTACCAAAGGAAGCTTTTAGGCAATCCACCTACATCAGACGGTAAAATTACTATCGGTGATGAGGTTATATGGGAATCACTTCTTTCTAGAGTTAGAGAAGACCTGATTATAGTTGCTCAGGATAAAACATATGTTGATAATCTAGAAGTTCTTGCATCCGAATTTCAGTCAATAACCAATAAAAAGTTGCTTCTTGTTACTGAAAAGGTTTATGAAGCACTTAGACGATTAGGAGAAATACCTCCACCAAGATTAGTGGAGGAGGAAGATCGTATCGATAATGAGGAAAAATGCCCAAAGTGTGGAGCTAGAGGAGAAATTTGCGGTTTTGAGGGAAGTGATGGAGATGAAGCTGCTTGGTTTGAATGTAACGCATGTGGTCATATAGAAATGTTTAGGTAAATTTCTACTTGAAGACTATCTAACATAGCCGCTGAGTCTTTCAAACCCAAAGATCAACGAACACTTTGAGGACATGGAAATAAAAGTTACTTTCATGTCCTCGAAATAGTGAGAAGAGTTGATCAGGTGCGCTAAAAAAAGGACGTAGTGACTAGCCAAGCTGACTACCAACAAAGTCATAGAGTAGGATGGGGGTAATCACCTTTCACAATACTGAGCTTCACGCTTGATTAAAACTAAGAGCAATTAATAGAGGGTTGGAATGACTTCTTTAACGGTTGACCTACTCGAAGTCCCAAAAATACAAACCATCGAGATTACAGATGATACTTTGTCTGTTGATCTATCTGACGGTCGCACTATTTCTGTCCCACTGACATGGTATCCGCGTATCTTGCATGGTTCAGTAGAAGAAAGAAATAACTGGCGGCTAATTGGTGATGGAAACGAAATTCATTGGAATCAACTTGATGAAGATGTCAGTGTCAAAAACATAATCCTTGGGCAATCATCAGGGGAAAGTCAGAAATCATTCCAGCGATGGCTAAACGAGCGTCAAGCAGCAGGCTAACAAATCGTCGCAGCGGCAGAAGAGAGATTGTCAGCAGGGCATCAAAAGCTACTGCTACCGCTGAATTCAATCATTAGACCACTAGCTGATCGACGTAAGAATTAAAGCTAATCTACGGTTGTAAGATTCAAAATTGGCGAAGTGTTACTCACTCCGAGCATAAACGATTAGTGTAACACCTAACTAAGCCCCAGCACCTCACCAAACACTTTGAGGACATGGAGATAAAAGTTACTTTCTTGCTCTCGAAATAGCGAGAAGGGTTGGTCGGGTGCGCCAAAAAAGGACGAAGTGACCAGCCAAGCTGACTGCCGACAAAGCCATAGAGAATTAGCCAGCCTCGCATAATAGAAGGCTGATGAGGACTGGTTTCGGGGTCACAACTGGCGATCGCCATCATCCCTTTGTAGAAGAAGTTGATGCCCAGGAACCCTGTGAAGGCAAAGATGAGAACATTCACCAGTTTGAAAAACACATAGTCATTGATCGAAAGGTGAAAGAATAGCGCAATGGGGGCAAAGGCACAGAGCATTACACTAATCACCGAAGTTGAGGCTAACAGGAGTGCCAGATACTGCCCAAAGGTGCGAGTTGAGCCAGAAATCACATCAAAGAAATAGAGCGTTGGCAGACAAATGAGTAATGTGATCAGATACAGAGCAGGCAGCTTAATCGCAGAGGCGATCGCCTGCTCCCAACTGCTCGACAAGCCAATGATGATGCCATAAAACGCCAAAAACACAGTGCTACAGACCAGCATGGAAAATACTTTCTGGTTGATTTTGATGCCTTTGTACACTTCGTCCAGGAAGGTTTGGCGATCGCGCAAAAAATGCATCAGCAGGGCAAAGTAATTCATGGTTCTTCCGGGGTGAGCGATCGCGCATCAAGCGATCGAATTTAGACTCACTGCTCTTTCGGAAAACCCTCTATTTTTTTGGACGATTCAGGGAATTCTTCATAGAAACTTTACAAGCGAACCTCGGTTAACAAGGGGCTGTTAATCTCTGAGGTTTTACTGAGAATGGGTATAAGATTGAGGCAATGAATCGTTTGTCAGGTATTCATTACTTCAACGTCTTCCCAAATTGCACATCTTCTGTAGGTTGGGTGAAGCAGCACGGAACCCAACACAATCTTTGTTCGGTGGTCTTTGTTCCCTGAACTTAATCTATATTTGAGGCGTTATTGGGTTCCGCATTTGCTTCACCCAACCTACGGTTATTTAGGGATAGGGGATGCTTGCCTTGTGTCTGGCGATCGCTAACCCTAGAAAGAATATTTGCTAACCTCTCAGACAGTCCCTTCTCATGCTTCAGAGTTGTACTCCTCAACCGCTAAACCTATCCATTCCATCAGCATCCATTACGTCGGCAAACCAGATGACGGTACACCCACTCAACGAGGAAGAAGCTTGTGAAGATCGGCTGCGGCAGCTCATTTTTGCAGTTCAGCAGAATCCTCGTAGTAGCTTGACCTGGCGACGAGCCATGAACCAACTGCTGCTAGAGATTCAGCAACTTCCCGGTTTAGCAAAATCTAATCATCCAGACTATCCCGAAGCCCTCAATGATACGTTTTTGCGCTTGGCTGACGAGATTCACGAATTTGAGCCGCAACAGGCTTCCCTGCAAAGAAGTCTGATTGCCTGGATCAATGGCAAACTGCGGCTGAAGTATCGGATTAAAGATTTAGTTACTCCTCAGCGTCCTCCCCGTACAAAAACTCAAAACCCTAAAATCGAGTTTCAGCGGCAAGCTCAAAAGACTCCTATATCAATAGATAAACCTTTAAGTGAGGATGCCAGCACCACATTTGCAGATCAGCTAGTTGCCCCCGGTGCCTGTACGATTTTGGAATTAGAGGAAGAGGTTCGTCAGGCACAGGCAGCGCAACAGCGAAATCGGATTGGGCTGCAACTGGCTGAATATATTGAGACCGATCCGGAGGAAAAGCTGCGGCAGTGCCATCCCCAAGCTTATCCAGCCTGCAACTGTCAGATGCTCAGCCAGCGGCTATTGCTCAAGCATCCACCCGACCGGATGGTGCAGCTTGCTCGTGAATTTGAGATCAACTACCACACGTTAAACTGGCACTGGAAAAATCGAGGTTTGCCACTATTGCAAACTATCGCCCAAAATTTAGGCTATCAGCCCGATAAAGATATAGAGATTTAACCCAAAATTTTGTAGATGCACGAAGACAGTCCTATGAGTCCTTCTATTGCTCCCCCTCGGCTGACGATTCCCATCAGTGCCAAGGCTCATGATGTGGCGCGAAAGTTTGCGAGTGAACAGATTGATGCTCACAAGGGCAAACGAGTTTACTTAAATACATTGGCGGTTTGGGCAGTTCATCGTTATCTCAAGTGGCTATACATTGAGTCTGACCTGAAGCGCAGCAATAGCTGGAATGCGGTACTAAGGGCGCTGTTTGACGTGGCAGATCTGGTGCTACCTGATTTAGGACGGTTGGAATGTCGCCCCGTGTTGCCCGGTGAAAAAACGATCGCCCTCCCCTTACAATCCAGCCCTGATCGCATTGGCTATGTGCCAGTCCAGTTTGGCAAACAGCTCAACGAGGTGGAGCTTTTGGGTTTTGCTTCGGTTGCAGAGGTGACTGAGCAACAAGAGGTGCTGACGTTGGGAACGTTGCGATCGCTTGATACCCTACTCGAACACCTGAGTGAATTGGAAGCCGCAGCCAAAGCACCTCAATCACTTCAGTTACCTCAGTCCGTTTCACCCGTGCATCTGAGCGACTGGTTAAAGCGAAATTTTGAAGCAGGTTGGCAAGCCGTTGAAGAACTGTTTGGGGAGCGATCGCCCAGTTTTGCCTTTCGTCGTGCTGCGATTCAGCGAGTGAAGCGGATTGAGTTAGAAAAACCGAAGGAGAAAACTACTGCAACAACAGAGATTCAGGAACCGCCTACAGCCCTGGCGCTAGTGGTGACGATTTCTCCGGAAACTGAAAATCAGTTTGGTATCCACTTACAGGTTTACTCCAGTGGGGAACCTGCTGAGTTGCCGCCCCATCTTCAATTAAAGGTATTGACTGCGGCTGGAGAAGTCTTCCGAGAAGTGACCGCTGGAGCCACTGATACCTTCCTTCAGTACGAATTCACTGCCCAATTAGCAGAAGAATTTCAAGTCGAACTGGCTTGGCAAGATATTCACGTCACAGAATCCTTTGTAGTTTGATCCACCCCTCTATGCATCTCCACAAGAAACAGGGGAGCAGGTAAGTAACGATGGCTAAGTTGGTGACGCTTGATCTAGATGGCGACCTGCATCAGGGCATAGCTGTCACATTAGAAATTCGCACCGATGGAATGGTGGAGGGACAGCCTCCAGCCAGCATTCAGTCACGGGTAAAGGGGAAACTGCCTGCGGCGACTCATTTGCTGGAGCAATATCACCAGTGGCAGTCACTTTACCGCAGCCTGAGTTTGCTGTTTCGGCTGGGCGATCGCCCAAACCCCATTACCTCCGGCTCCAGGACAAACATTCTGACAGACTGCCAAAAAGCAGCAGAACATTTATCCGACCAATTCAACACCTGGCTGTCAGCGGAATCATTTCGCCCCATCCGAGAGCAGCTTTTAGAAAAGCTATCGGTACACGAAGCGGTGAGGCTGATTCTCCAGGCAGAAGATACCCAACTGCGACGATTGCCCTGGCATCTGTGGGATTTGCTCCAGCGCTATCCAAAAGCCGAAGTTGCTCTGAGTGCGCCTGCCTACGAACGAGTAGAATCGACCAGCCCAACCCGAAGCCATGCCAGAATTTTGGCTGTGTTGGGCGATCGCACCGGCATTGACGTAGAGAGCGATCGCCAGCTTCTAGCCAACCTGCCCGACGGTGCTGAAACCGTTTTTCTGATTGAGCCAGAACGCCAGGAGCTACAAAAATATCTGTGGGATGCTCAGGGTTGGGACATCCTGTTCTTTGCTGGACATAGCACCAGCGACCCAGAAGGCGAAACCGGACAAATTGAGTTGAATCGGGGCGATCGCCTTTCCCCCGATGAGTTGACTTATGCACTACGGAAGGCGATCGCTCGTGGCTTAAAGCTGGCTATTTTCAACTCCTGTGACGGACTCGGGCTCGCCCGACGGTTAGAGCGGTTGCACCTGCCCCAAATGATCGTGATGCGCGAACCCGTTCCCGATCGCGTCGCCCAAGAATTCCTCAAACACTTCCTCACCAGCTTTTCTGGCGGACAGCCCCTCTACACTGCGGTGCGAGAAGCCAGAGAACAGCTTCAATCTCTCGAAACTCACTGCCCCTGCGCCACCTGGCTCCCTATCCTGCACCAGAACCCCACTGCCCCCCTCCTCACCTGGCACTCCCTCACTCCTTCCATTCCAACCCCCAATCCCCAACCCCCAACCCCCAACCCCCAGCCCCTAGCCCCCAGTCCCTACAAAGGACTCTCCGCCTTCCAGGAAACCGACGCGCCCCACTTCTTTGGACGAGAAGCCCTAGCCGAAAAACTCACCCAAGTCGTTCATCAGCGTCCCTTAGTTGCCATCATCGGGGCATCAGGCAGCGGCAAATCTTCCCTCGTTTTTGCCGGACTCATCCCACGACTGCGGCAGTTGGACTGGCTGGTCATCAGCTTTCGTCCTGGCAACCGTCCCTACTTTCGGCTGGCAGAACAGTTAGTCCCGTTGCTGGAACCGACGCTGAGCGAAACCGAGCAGCTAGTGGAGATCAACAAACTGGCGATCGCCCTTCAGCAAAATCACTTGACTTTAACGGATGTAAGCGATCGCATCCTGCAAAAATTTCCCCAATCCAAGCGATTACTCCTGGTCGCTGACCAATTTGAGGAACTCTACACGCTCTACGAAGAAGGGAATTCTGTTGAGGAAACCATCCGTCAACAGCAGCGCTTTTTAGACGAACTGCTAACAACCGTGGAGCGCAGCCAAAACTTTACTTTGGTGTTGACCCTGCGGGCTGACTTTTGCGAACATGCGCTGGCTTATCGTCCCTTTGCTGAAGCACTGGGGCGCTTTCCGCCAGAGTTGCTGGGTCCAATGACTCGACAAGACCTCCAGGCAGCAATTGAGAAACCCGCGATCGCCCAGGGAATCCACCTGGGAGAAGGGCTGACTGAGCGAATTTTGGATGCGGTGGATGCCTCTCCTGGACAGTTGCCGCTATTAGAATTTGCTCTGACCTTACTGTGGGAAAAGCAGAGCGACGGCTACCTGACCCACGCTGCTTATGATGCGATCGGTGGAGTCGAGCAAGCCCTGGCTAGCTACGCCGAACAGATTTACACTGCTCTAACCCCAACCGCTCAACGTCAGGCGCAGCGAATTTTTATTCAGCTTGTCCATCCGGGTGAAGGCACTGCTGACACTCGCCGGTTGGCGACCCGCCGGGAAATCGACGAGAATCACTGGCATCTGGTGAATTACCTGGCAGATGCGCGCCTGATCGTTAGCCGACAGGACGAAGCCACAAGTGAAGAAATCGTTGAACTCGCTCACGAGGCACTGATTCAGGAATGGCAGCGATTGCGCCAGTGGCTCGAAGAAGACCGCAGTTTTCGCACCTGGCAAGAGCGGCTCCGCAGCACCATTCGTCAATGGGAAACCAGTCAGCGCGATCAGGGCGCTTTGCTGCGTGGCGCAACCCTGCTAGAGGCAGAACACTGGCTGCACAACCGTCAGCCTGACCTAAGTGCGATCGAGCAACAGTTCATTCAAGTCAGCCTGGAGTTGCAAACTCAGGAACAGAACTTGCGCGATCGCCTGCGTCGTCGTCGCATCTGGGGGCTTTCTAGCGGTCTAGCTACAGCCCTGTTTTTAGTCGGAATGACTACCTGGCAGTGGCACCGCGCCGAAGTCGTGCAGGCGAATGCTCAACTGAATACGCTAAGCACTTCCTCAATGGAATTGTTTAACTCCGGCAAAGAGTTAGAGGCACTGCTGGCATCTCTGAGAGCAGGGCGACAGCTCAGCTGGTTTTTTAGCGAAAATCCTGAAACCCGCGCTAAAGTTGTCACTTCGCTTCAGCAAATTATCTACGGCATCCGAGAATATAACCGTCTGGACGGACACGATCGCACGGTCATCGACATCACCTTCAGTCCCGATGGGCAACTGCTCGCTTCTGCTAGCGACGATAAAACCATCCGCCTGTGGCGGCGAGACGGCACCTGGCTCAAAACACTGGAAGGGCACAGCAGCAACGTTCGCAGCGTCGGCTTTAGCCCCGATGGGCAACTGCTCGCCTCTGCTAGTGACGATAAAACCATTCGCCTGTGGCAGCGAGACGGCACTGCTGTCGGCGTTTTGGAAGGGCATCAGGATAAGGTAAACGCGGTTAGTTTCAGCCCTGACGGTCAGCTTTTGGCTTCAGCCAGTGCAGACGGGACTGTCAAACTGTGGCACCAGAATGCTGGCGGTGAACCAATTACGCTGTCAGGACACATGGGTTGGGTCTTGTCCGTCAGCTTTAGCCCCGACGGTCAAACTCTGGCATCAGCAGGCGTAGATGGCATTCGGATCTGGAAGCTAGATAGTAGCCCGGTGGCATTCTTACCTATTCCCAACGATTTGGTCAGCCTTAGCTTTAACCCAGATGGGCGAATTCTCGCTGCTGCCAACAAGGATGGCACCGTACAGCTTTGGAGGCGGCAGGGGGAAACGTTTGAGCCAGTTTTTTCCACACCCCTGCAAGCTCACCTGAATCGAGTGTGGCGGATCAGCTTTAGCCCCGATGGTCAAACCTTTGCCACTGCTAGCGCAGACAACACCGTTAGACTCTGGCAGCTAGACGGAACACCGATTAAAACTTTGCAAGGGCATAGCGCCCCAGTTTATAGCGTTGGCTTTAGCCCGGATGGAGACATTCTCGCTTCCACCAGTGCCGATCAAACCATTCGGCTCTGGCATCCTGACAGTTTGCAGCCGCTTACCTTTCAGGGACATCAAGACCGAGCCAGCGATCTAGACTACAGCCTGGATGGACAGATGTTTGCCACAGCGGGGGCTGACAACGTAGCAAAACTCTGGCGGGCAGATGGTACCCAACTTGCTGTTCTGAAAGGACATCAGGAGCGAGTTCACAGCGTTAGCTTTAGCCCCGATGGTCGGGCGATCGCCACCGCTAGCGCCGACCGTACCGTCAAAATCTGGACGCTAGAAGGCAACCTGCTACAAACTCTAGATGGGCAGGCAATTCTGCGCGACGTGAACTTCAGCCCTGACGGTCAAATCCTCACAGCGGCAGCAGAAGATCACACGATCAAAGTGTGGCAGCGCAGCAGCAGTGGCGAATTTCTGGCGAATCCCGTTCAAAGCTTGAGTGGACACAGTGACCACGTTGTCGTCGTATCTTTTAGCCCTGATGGTCAAACCTTGGCTTCGAGCAGCGATGACGAAACGGCAAAGCTATGGCGACGATTAAGAAACGGTAGGTTTGCACCCGACCCGATTGCAACTTTGACCGGACATGCCAGTGCTGTTAAAGATGTCAGCTTTAGCCTGGATGGTCAAACCCTAGCAACGGGTAGCCTGGATGGAGACGTGCGGCTGTGGCGACCAAATGGCACTCCTCTGCTGGAGCTTAGAGGACACCAGTCAAATATTGGCAATGTTGCCTTTAGCCCCGATGGTCAAACTCTGGCTTCAAGCAGCATAGACGGCAAAGTGATGTTGTGGAGCCTCAACGGTTCGCTCTTATCTACGTTGAAACTTGGCGTGCAGGGAGAGTCTACCATCGCAGGACTGAGCTTTAGCCCCGACGGGCAAACCCTTGCCGCTAGCACAGGTGAAGGCACCGTAGTATTGTGGAACCTGAACCTGGATGACCTACTAGCTCGCAGTTGCTCCTGGGTGTGGGATTATTTGCATACCAACCGCAGATTGAGTGAGAGCGATCGCCATCTCTGCGATATTCCCAATCGGTGAACCGTGAGCACAGATTATGAGTCAGCTTTTGTGGATTGCAATCGCCTGGATTGGTGGAACAGCCCTAATCCTCGGTAGCCTAATGACCCTCGGTAGCCTGCTGCTGTTTTTAGTACCCGCTGGAGCAAAACCCGCTGCTAAAGGAAATTTAACTAGTTCGACTTCCCCTCGGCCCTGGCAAAATCAGCTAAAACTGCTGTTGCTCTCGCTCTCGCTGACGCTTGCAGGTTTAGGACTACTCAGCCTATTTCCCTTTCCTCAAGGAGATCTTTGAGCATACAGATCTCTCGGTGATTGTAGCAACTACATCTTGCACAGGGTCATCAAGTAACCTTTAACAACAACCTTTGCACTTTCTTTGCAGAGCTTGTGAGCGATCGCCTCACCAACTTCAGTCGCGGCTTCGGTGATGATCGCCATTTTTCCTGCCAATCGTCCACTCGAAAGTTCTTTATTACATCATGCTTACTCCAACTGTTGTTGAGAGAAAAGCATTTGCCATCCATAAAGGGTAGGGAATGGATGAGGAAACAGAGGGAATAGAAGTAATAGATTATTTCTATTCCCTTACTACTATTTGTCCTGTCCTTCCACGTACATAGGTGGCTCAACCGCAAAGTTGTCGAGTCGTCCTGACTCGTCTAGCACATAGCCGTGCGTGGTTGGCAAATCTGAACCTTCCTCTTGCTCTTCTTCTGCCCTAATATTGCGAATGTTCTTTTCCACATCTACATTAGAAGGAATTTCCGCGTCAGGCGCATTTACATCAGTAGCCTGGGCAGTTTGAACCGCCCACTGGTCGCCCGGAGCGCCACGTCCTGGCTCTGCCTCTCTCGGATCTCCAGGAGTAGCGGCTTCTCTACGATTCATTGGATCACTCATAAATAGGTCCTACTATTGCAATAAATTACAGTCAGCGCGATCGCCCCACAGCTATTTCGCCTCAAGCAGCTGTCTGCAAGAACTCGCGACCGACTATTTGTCACCATACTTGAGCCGCAGCAAGGTGCGCTCCATCGTCAGTAAGAGCTGGCAAACTTAACTCTATTTCTTCGGTCAGGTTTTAAGTCTGAGTAGTTTCGCTGCCGTACTATTACTGCTAGCGGAAATTAGATCAAGTAAACCCGTTCAAGTTTAAGTTTGACTTCCATCTACGTTCAGATACAGCTTTAGAAAATGGTGGTGTCAACCAATCATTCTTTTAGTTCACGCTAAGTTTGGTCGTGAAATTAGTATTCTGATTTCAGTAAGAAATGTATAAAATAAAGCACCAGGAAGCGGCAAAAATGGTATGGGCAAACGCTTCTACTCAGTTTTCTAGCTTCTTGCAACTCTTCGATAAAAGAGGCGATCGCCCTCTACCCAATCTTTTAGGGCGGAAAATCTGATCTAGTTAGCTAAACTCAACTTAAAAACTAAGTTAACTGTATAAAAAAGTTCCTGAATTTTCTACATACAGATAGAAACATAGGAATTGCTTTAACTTTACATACAGCTTTTGCCTCTTTACCCGTATTTTATCAACTTTGGATGAGATCCTGATAGCATTGAGTACAACAAACAGGATGCCTATCTTTATTTTGGGACTAAGCGAAGTATTTCAGTTTTCAGAGGATGCACTGCCGCTTTTGAGTTCTACCAGACGGACTTAGTATCCAGCTCAAAGCTGCACAGGGTTTAAGCATTTGCCTCTCAAACTGTTGTGATGTGACCCAACAAAGACTGAATCTTTTATTACTTGTCACTTGTCGCTAGCGATTTGATGACCCATGTTCTTCTTCGGCTCAATCAGAATTCTCAGCAGCCTAGTTGCAAGCAGTCTACTTCTAATGAAGCGAAATTGAACTTGTCAGCACCAACGGGGCAAACTCTGAGTTCCGCAGTTGCCAAAGTTATCTCTGATGTAAATTCAACAAAATTCTTTTGCCAATAATCGGAGCTTGCACAGAGACATTCAGGGGTTGCTAGACGGCTGAAGGCAGGGGTTTAAGCAGCATTTAACTTAGCCTTCACTCGGGTCAGCGATCGCCAAAGCCAAAGCGTTTTTTGGAGATTCCCCACAAGATTCAAACAGGTTTTAAGTGTGGTTTTCGCAGCAAAACTCAAAATTCTCTAATCGTTACTCCTTGAACTGAAGCAGAGTGGAATCAATGAACACCCTTTCTATGTCTAGCTACAGACCTTTTCAGAAGTTGCATCCCCTAAGCTTACTGGCACAGCTTTCAAGCCGGCAGGCAAGCGGTTGCTTACAAGTGGCAACTAACTCTGCCTCATGGTCAATCTATTTAGAGCATGGCAAACTCACTTATGCCTCTAACTCGATCGATCCATTTGATCGGCTCGATCGCCACTTGCGTCGCCTCAGCGCTCAGGTTCCGGCTTTAGTTAGCGCGATTCGCGTCCAGGTACGCCTGCTGTTTGAAACGGCAATGGAGCATCAGCCGACTCAGAGCCGTGACTATCAGGCAGTTTGCTGGCTAGTTGAGCAACAGTATCTCACTACGGCTCAAGCTGCCATGTTGATCGAAGACTTGGCTAAAGAAGTTGTGGAATCCTTTCTGGCGATTAAAGAAGGCAATTATGAATTAGTCGATCGCCAACGGTTTAATGAGTTTCCGATCTTCTGCCATCTCGACCTACGCTCACTGGTTGAGCATTGCCAGCAACAGTTGCGCAAACGGCAGTCAGGCTCAACCTTTGCCTCTCCAGTCGTGCGTCCCGATTTTCTCAATCGGAATGGTGGCGATCGCCCCAAAACCCCACAAAAGCCGTCTGTTGTCGTTCAACCCAATGCGGCTTACCCTCCAGCATCCATTCCCACTCAACCTGCCCAGCCTGCTCCAAAAACCACTTACACAATTGCCTGCATTGATGACAGCCCAACAGTTTTAAATGCAATCAACTCATTCCTGGATGACAAAAGTTTCTCAGTTTTGATGATCAACAATCCAGTCAAAGCCCTCATGCAAATCGTGCGGAGCAAACCCGACCTGATCTTGCTAGATGTAGAAATGCCTAACCTCGATGGGTATGAGTTGTGTTCACTGTTGCGTCGCCACTCATCCTTTAAAGACACGCCAATCATTATGGTGACGGGCAACACTGGCTTTATCGATCGGGCAAAAGCCAGACTTGTAAGAGCTTCTGGCTACTTAACCAAGCCTTTCACTCAGTCAGATCTGCTGAAGATGGTATTTAAGCATTTGACCTGATTAAGGGTTAGAAGTTGGGAATTAGGGATCAGGTAGGGGCAGGGAGCTAGTCGCAGGTTGGGTGAAGTTGTAGGTTGGGTGAAGCATAGCGGAACCCAACTTAAAGGATAGTGGCAGGAAGTTTGAAAAGTTTCCCTGTTTCTGTTGCTATCCTTCAAGATTTCCTAAATTCGCCTTAAAGAGGGGACTTTGACTTTCAGTAGAGATAGCTCTGATTCCTCCTGCCAAAGAGGGGCGAGGAGAGGATTGAGTGCAACCACTTTAACTGTTCAATCACCCTTTAACAGCGTTTTCGATTCCGCGCTCGATCCAATTTATTGGAGTTGCTTCAGATAGCTAAACCTCTAAGCTGTATGGGTTACGCTGCGCTAACCTATCCTACGGCTCTTTCCAACCCTAGCCCCCAGCCCCTAGCCCCTAGCCCCCCTAAATAAAGTCCAAGTCGATCCGGATCACAACCACAATCGCTGTTAATTGGTTTGAGGACAATCAAGGATGAGCATTACTTTGATGGGCACGATTTTGATCGTCGAAGATACCGTATCTGAGATGGAGTTGATGAGCCACTATTTGCGGGAGAGCGGCTACGTCATCATCAATGCAGGCAGCGCAAAAGAGGCGCTCAACAAAGCGATCGAAGAAAAACCAGATATCATCATCACCGATGTGGTGATGCCTGGAATGAGTGGCTTTGAGCTATGTCGCAGCCTCAAAAAACATCCCGTTACAGCCCAAGTACCCATCATTATTTGTACCTCAAAGAATCAGGAAATCGACCGACTTTGGGGAATGAAGCAGGGAGCCGACGCCTATGTCACTAAACCGTTTACCCGAGAGCAACTTATTCGTGCCGTCAAGTCCATCGCAGGCTGATATGCCCAATTCGGCGCTGATAACGCCCAATTCGCTGCCCAATTTACAGCCAGGCCGTCAACAAAAGCCTGTAGGAGATGCTTACCTCAGGTTCCGCCTGGGGCAACAAACTCCAGCGGTGTTTTCGATGAAACACGTTCAGGAAGCGCTCATCCTACCTGTGCATCGCCTTACACCCATGCCTAATATGCCTGCCTGCATGTTGGGGTTAATGAATCGCCGCAGTCGCGTCATGTGGGTCATTGACTTGGCGCAGCTTTTAGGACTGCCTGTGCTAGATACGAGTGTGCGGCAATATAGCCTGGTGATTATTCGGGTGGGTTCGATCCCGCTGGGTTTGGGGGTGCAAAAAATTGAAGGAATTGCCTGGTTAACCGCTGAATCTATCCAACCTCCACCGGGACAGGCTCCATCTAGCTTGCTCCCCTATTTGCGTGGATGTGTTTTGCAGCAGCAGGAAATCTCGCTGGTGCTAAACGCTGAAGCCATCGTGCAATCGTCAATTTTGCATTCTTAACTTTTGCCCCCGATTGGTTTTGCCTTTGTCTTGTTTGAGTTGACTAGCTCGCTTGCCAGTGAGTGGACAGATAGCAAGTGAGTTGGCTTTTGCCTGACCCCCAGGACACCAACCGTATTTAGTCTGATCCATTGATATTCACTTCTGTCCACTTACCTACCCAAGATCTACGCTATGGCTAATCGGACGCATTCCAATGGTAATGGTGATTTGAACCCCTCCCAAATCACTACTCCCCTGTCAGCTATCTTTTCAGATGATTCAGCAAGTCAGGCAAACCAGGCTGGTCAAGATCCACTGGAGGCGATCGCTCTCACTGATGATCAAACCAATTTATTCGCAGATTTTCCTGAGGCAACTCTGGTTGAGGATGAGGCGAATGAGTCCATTCTTCCAGAAGATTCCTTATCCCAAAGTGTTCCTGAAAAGCCACGCGGTGCATCGCTAAACCAGCAGCTTTTAACCACTGTATTACCCAGTATGTTGGTGCCGCTGGGTGTGGTGGGTTTGATGGGCTACAGCATTGCAAACCAGCGAGCAGCCAAGGTCGTCGAGCGAGATTTACAGGATCGGGTATTGGCAGCGGGTGAATCGGCAAACGATTTGCTGCAAGAGGCGCTCAAAATTCCCACGGTTGTGGCAACTGACCCGCCTGTAATTGATTTTGCTAACACGGCAGCCCAGGAAGCGGAATTGATTGGGCTAACTCAGGAGCCAGTTGAGCAGGCAGAGCAGCGGTTTGGCGCAACAAAACTGGTGCTTGACAGCGGCATGAATGATTATGTCAGCCGTGCCGCGCAGGTGGGGCAGTTTGTCGAATTTTCGGTGACTGAGCGCTACGGCTTTAACATTGCTTACGATCGCAAGCCCTCTGATTTTGTTCAGAGCGATGAGGGCTGGTGGCAGCAAGCAAAGGATGGCGATAGCCCGGTGATTGAGTTGGGTTTTGATAGTTCAACGAATACAGCGAGTGTGGCGTTGACGCAAGCGATCGCTGACCCCAACACTGGTGAGTTCCTGGGAACCGTGCGCGGTGTTTTGCCTGCCAGCTATTTCAATCGAGCACTCCAAGCGTTAGGCAATGTGGTGTTATCTGGTTCTGAGCAGGTACAGATTCTTGCGACCACTGTCGATGGCAATGCGATCGCCCTTAGCACCCTCACCGCCCAAGGCAGCAGCGATAGTGCGGAGGTTCTGGGAGGAGACGCAGTTAAGCAGCAGGTGGCAAATTTGGTGGCCCGCTCTCAGGCAACTAGCACTCAATCTCCTGGTGGCACTTTAGTTGTAGAGGCAGTGGCGAATCAGAATGGCGATCGCACCCTACTAACTAATGCGGTGGCAGACGGCAGACTCTACAGCCTGGCCACTATTCCTGGCACCAACTGGATTGCGGTCGCCTCGGTTGACCAGAGCGCGACCGATAGCTCTGGGCGCGGCTGGGTGCTGCTGTTTGCCTCGCTGTTTGTGATTATGGGCGGTGTGGCAGCGGCGATCGCCACTCATCTGGCGCGACGGCTGTCCGGTACGATGAATCAGCTTACCCAGGTGGCTGAGCAGGTTGCCGCTGGAAATCTCAACGTCTACGCCGAGGCAAAAGGCCCCGCTGAAGCCCGTCGCCTGGCTCACAGCTTTAACCACCTGATTACGCAGGTCAAAAGTTTGCTGCAAAAGCAAGCTGAGGCGGTTAAACAGGCCCAATTCTTTACTGATATGGCCAGTGCTGCCAGCCGAGGCGACAACCAGCGCGTGTTTGACCAGGCTGTGCAGGCCGCGAAAAAGCAACTGACGGTCGATCGGGTGGTGATTTATGCCTTCGAGCAAGACTACAGCGGTATCATTGCTGCCGAGGCAGTTGATCCGGGTTGGCCGCGTGCGCTCAAAGACAAGATTACCGACCCCTGCATTCCCAAGCAGATTTTAGAGGAATATCGGCGCGGTCGTTTTGTGCCCACGAGTGACCTTCAGGCAACCGACTATTCCCCTGCCCACAAGCAGCTTTTGCAGCGGCTAGAGGTGAAAGCAAACCTGGTTGTGCCAGTCGTAGCAGGTGAACGACTGCTGGGTCTGCTGGTGGCGCACCAGTGTTCTGGCACGCGAGTCTGGAAGCAGTCTGAAATTGGTTACCTACGAGAACTGGCGGCTCAGGTTGGGCTGGCGCTAACAGGAATGACTCTGGCAGCCCAAAAAGCAGCCGAGGCTGAGCGGGCACAGATCCTCAAGGATGTCACCCTGAGAATTCGGCAGTCGCTCAACACCAACGACGTTCTGCAAATGTCGGTGGATGAGGTGCGCCGAGCCATCAAAACCGACCGCGTGGTGATTTACCAGTTCAACCCCGATTGGAAGAGTGGCACCGTCATCGCAGAATCAATTGTCTCTGGCTGGATCAAAGCAATGGGGCAAATTATCAATGACCCCTTGGGCGAAGGTGACATCGATCGCTTTAACAGTGGACGCATTTGGACAAGAGACAACATTGAAGAAGCAGGATTGACCGACTGCCACTGCGAGATCTTGCGAAAGCTCCAGGTCAGGGCAAATATTGTTGCGCCGATCATGCGAAACGGTAAGCTGTTTGCTCTGCTGTGCGGGCACCAGTGTTCTAACCCGCGCATTTGGCAAGATTCAGAAGTCGATCTGTTTTCTCAGTTTTCCGCCCAGATTGGGTTTGCGCTTGACCAGGCGTTTCTGCTTGAACAGCAAACGGTCGCCGTTCGTCAAGCAATGCAAATTAACGAAATTACCTCACGCATTCGAGAAACACTTCAGCTTGAGCAGATTTACAGCACTGCCGTCAGCGGCGTCCGGGAAGCGATGAGATGCGATCGCACCCTCGTTTATCTGTTTGACGACAAGTGGAAAGGTAAAGTCGTTGCAGAATCCGTCGGGCGCGGCTTCCCGGTAGCCCTGGGTGCAGAAATTGATGATCCTTGCTTTGCCGAAAGCTACATCAGCAAGTACGTCAAAGGACGAGTTCACGCCACTCCCAACATTTACGAAGCCGGACTCACCGACTGCTATCTAAAGCAGCTAGAGCCGTTTGGCGTAAAAGCAAACCTGGTTGCGCCGATTCTAACCGACAAAAAGCTAGTGGGTCTGTTGATTAGCCACCAATGTTCTGGTCCACGCGATTGGAAAGAGAACGATATCACCTTCATGCGGCAGGTTGCTATTCAGATTGGCTTTGCGCTTGATCAGGCACAACTGCTGAGACAGCAAGCGACCGTCGCTGCTCGCGCCAAACAGCTCAACGAAATCACCTCCCAAATGCGAGAGTTTCTGGAGCCGGAAAACATCTACAGAGTATTACTACAGAACACTCGCGAAGCTCTAGAAGTCGATCGTGCGATCGTCTACCTGTTTGACGAAAACTGGAAAGGCAAAGTCATTGCAGAATCAGTCGCCCGTGGCTTCCCTGTTGCCCTCAATGCCAATATCAACGACCCCTGCTTTGCCCAGTCCTACATTGAGAAATACAAGCGGGGACGGGTACAAGCACTCAACAACATTTACGAAGCAAACCTCGACAAATGCTATCTCGGACAGCTAGAACCCTTTGAGGTAAAAGCCAATGTCGTCGCGCCAATTCTGATCCACGACCATCTATGGGGACTGCTGGTGGTTCACCAATGCTCTGGCCCCAGGGAATGGCAGCAGATTGACATTGACTTTGTTTATCAAGTCGCCGTTCAGCTTGGGTTCGCCTTGGAGCAAGCAAAACTGTTTGAGCAAAAAGAACAGGCTCGAATCGCGGCTGAAGCCCTCTCTGAGGAACGGCGTCAGCAAAAAGAAGAAATCCAGCGGCAGTTGGTTGATTTGCTCACTGACGTAGAAGGCGCATCCAGAGGAGACCTGACCGTGCGGGCAGACGTAACCGCCGGAGAAATCGGTACGGTTGCAGACTTCTTCAACTCCATCGTGGAGAGCCTGCGGCAAATCGTAACCAAGGTGAAACACTCTGCTTTGCAGGTTAACGCTGCTCTAGGTGACAACGAAGGCGCAATTCGCCAACTAGCCGATGAAGCTCTGCGGCAAGCCGATGAAACGACCCGCACGCTCGACTCAGTTGAGGAAATGACGATTTCGATTCAGGCGGTGGCAAGCAATGCTAAGCAGGCAGAAACAGTCGCTCGAATGGCCTCGATGAGTGCTGAGCAGGGTGGCGTAGCAATGGACTTGACCGTGCAAAACATCCTCAGTTTGCGTGAAACAGTCGGCGAAACTGCCAAAAAGGTGAAGCGTCTGGGTGAATCATCTCAACAAATCTCCAAAGTGGTGTCGCTGATTAACCAGATTGCACTGCAAACCAACCTGCTCGCCATCAACGCCGGAATTGAAGCCGCTCGTGCTGGCGAAGAAGGACAGGGCTTTGCAGTGGTTGCAGAAGAGGTGGGCGAACTGGCTGCCCGCTCTGCCGCTGCCACCCAGGAGATTGAGCAAATCGTGGAAAACATTCAGCGTGAAACCAGCCAGGTGGTTGAAGCAATGGAGCTAGGTACCACTCAGGTGGTCGAAGGTACGCGCCTGGTCGAAGATGCCAAGCAAAGTCTGGGACAAATCCTAGAAGTGTCTCACCAGATTGACCAACTGGTGCAGTCTATCTCCCACGCCACGGTATCTCAGGTGCAAACTTCTCAATCGGTCAAAGAATTGATGCAAGAAATTGCACTGGTGTCCAAGCGCACCTCTGTCTCATCTCGCCAGGTTTCTGGCTCTCTGCGGCAAACGGTGGAAGTTGCCAAAGAGTTACAAGCGTCCGTTGGTACCTTCAAAGTCGGCTCTGAGGCTTAGTAATGTCAAAAGACAAGGAACTCGAAATTCAGCTCCAGTTTCTCGACGAAGCGTTGGAGTATCTGGGTACGCTGGAAGATGCCTTACTGGGGCTAGCAAACGGTCGCATTGATACGGGCAAGATCAATGCTGCGCTGCGGGCGGCTCACTCGATCAAAGGCGGCGCGGGAATGATGGGGTTTCATGCCCTGAGCCATCTGGCCCATCGGCTAGAAGACTCATTTAAGGTACTGAAAACGCAGAAGGCTTCGCTGGAAATTGACGGCGAACTGGAGGGCTTACTGCTCTCTGCGGTGGACTGTTTGCGGCATGTCATTGGCTGCGATCGCCACAATGTTTCCCTTGATTCTCGCTGGCTGGACTATCACGCCAACCCCATCTTCGACCAACTGTATGAACGATTGGGTGATCCCCAGGCAGAGGATGCAACCTCTGTGCTGTCACCCGAAGAAGGTCAGGACATTATTCCGCTGTTCTTCCAGACAGAGGTAGAAGGTTGTTTGCAGCGGCTGGAGTCGGTGCTGGCAGACCCAGAAATGCCCTGCCTGTATGAAGAAATCGCGATTTTGGCGCAAGAGCTGGGCGGGCTGGGCGAAATGCTTCAGCTTGCGTCCTTCACCAAACTGTGTGAATCGGTGGCGCGTTATCTAGAAGCAGCTCCTGATCAAACGGAGGCGATCGCCCGACAAGCGTTGCAGGCATGGCGACGATCGCAGGCCCTCGTCTTAACGGGTAACCTGGATAGCCTACCGGAAGCCATTCAGATAGCTGGCATCGAGGTCGGCACTGCCCCGGCTCAGCCCATCATCACCGAAGAGATGGAAGCCCTCTGGGTCGATCAACTGTCAGCCGAATTTCCGAATGAGGTTGAATCTGAATCTCTCACAGAAACTTTCTCAGATTTTGCAGCGGATGCAGCACTAGAAGCTGAAACGAATGCGGCAATGGAAGCTGAGATGGATTCTCTAACAGAATCTACTTTTGCAGATCCGATAGAAACTGCTGGGTTCAGCAACCCGTTTGAGCAAAATTCACTGAGTCAGACCGAGTTTGACCGCGCAGATTTTGCTCAGTTTGCCCAGGCTAATTTTGCTCAAACTGATTTTGACCAGTTTGCTCCAGAGTCAACAGCCGACCTCGATCGGTTTGAACAGGAAGATTTCTACCCAGTTGAGGTCGAGCAAGTCGAGGTTAAGCAAGTTGAGGTTGAGGTTGAGCAAGTTGAGCAGGCTGATTTTGCTCAGGCTGATTTCGACCAGGCTGATTTTGCTCAGGCTGATTTTGCTCAAACCGATTTTGACCAAGCTGGTTTTGCTCAAACCGATTCTGACCAAGTTGATTTTGACCAGACTGATTTTGACCAAGCTGATTTTGCTCAGACTGATTTTGACCAAGCTGGTTTTGCTCAGACTGATTTTGACCAAGCTGGTTTTGCTCAGACTGATTTTGACCAAGCTGGTTTTGCTCAAACCGATTTTAACCAGGCTGATTCTGAACAAGCTGATTTTGCTCAGGCTGATTCTGAGCAAGCTGATTTTGCTCAAACTGATTTTGACCAAGCTGGTTTTGCTCAAACCGATTTCGACCAGGCTGATTCTGAGCAAGCTGATTTTGACCAGAGTTTTGCTCAGGCTGATTTTGACCAAGCTGGTTTTGAGCAGGCTGATTTTGCTGCCTTTAATCAAGCGATCGCAGACCAGGCTGCCTTTGACCAGAGTTTTGAGCAGGCTGATTTTGACCAATCCTCTTTTGAAGAAGCATTTAACAATGCAGGAAATGGACTAACGGCGGCAGATGAAAGCGTTCAACTGCCGTTTATGCAGACAGAGTCCATTCCGTCGCAGTTGGATCAGGCTCAATCTATTCAACCTACCCAGCCCACTCAGCCTACCCAGCCCATTCAGCCTACCCAGCCCATTCAGCCTAATCGTCTCACCCAGTCCTCACCAGAGGTGCAACCCGTACAGCCGAGAGTTGAACAAGCGCGATTTAGTCAACCTCAATCTGATTCAACTCAGTTCACAACGCAGCCTACTCGAACGCAGCCTACTCGACTGGAGCCTGTTCGGACGCAGCCTGTTCAGCCCCAAATCACTCAACCGCAACCAATCCAGTCACAGTCTCCGAGTTCCCGTCCCCCACTGCGTCAGCCCCGTTCTGCTGAATCTGTTGTCGAGCCTAAGACTCAAGTCGTTCGACCTCGTCCGACCGCACCAGAGCCGGAAGCACGGCCGATGAATTTTCGAGCGCTGGAGGCAAAGGCAGACACCACGCCACCCCCCATTCGAGAAAGCCAGGAAAACACGGTGCGGGTGCCGCTCAAGCAGTTAAATCAACTGAATGACCTGTTTGGCGAACTGACCATCGAACGGAATGGTCTGGATATGCATATGAAGCGGATGCGGGCTTTGGTGCGAACGCTCAGCCATCGAGTACAGGTTTTGGAGCAGTCAAATGCTCAACTGCGGACGGCTTACGATAAGGTTGCAACGCAGGCGATCGCCTCCGAAGCCGCGCCATCCCTGGTTGGAGCCAACAGTTGGGCTAAACAGAATGGCTACAGTGATCTGGATAACTACTTGTCAAACAGCGGTTTGTCAAATAGCGGTGGCGGTAGTTTTAGGGAAGAGGGCGATCGCCATGAAAGCACCGATTCCTCAGACATCAATAGCAACTTTGACGTACTGGAAATGGATCGCTACAGCGACCTGCACCTGCTGTCTCAGGAAGTGATGGAAACCATCGTCCAGATTCAGGAAGTGACCAGCGACATTGAGCTAGGGCTAGAAGACACCGAACAGACCACCCGCGAACTCAACAAAACTTCCCGTCAGCTTCAGACTAGCCTGACGCAAGTGCGGATGCGGCCGCTTTCAGATGTAGTCGATCGCTTCCCCAGAGCCTTACGCGAACTCTCACTCCAGTACGGCAAACAGGTTGAGCTAAAACTGCAGGGTAGCAGCACTCTGATCGATCGCAACATTCTCGAAGCGCTCAACGATCCGCTCATGCACCTGTTGCGAAATGCCTTTGATCACGGCATCGAAGATCCTGAAACTCGCAAACGACACGGCAAATCAGAGCAGGGCATCATCGAAATTACTGCCGCTCACCGCAGCAACCGCACCATCATCACGATTAGCGACGATGGTGGTGGCATTCCGCTCGATAAGATTCGGGCTCGTGCCCGTCAAATGGGGTTAGACCCAATGCTGCTAGCGGCAGCCAGCGACGAAGAACTGCTCTCTCTCATCTTTGAACCGGGCTTTAGCACCACCGATCGCGTTACAGCGCTCTCTGGGCGCGGCGTTGGCATGGATGTAGTGCGCGACAACCTGAAGCAGGTGCGCGGCGAAATTACCGTCAATACCCAGGCAAACGTTGGTACCACCTTTACACTCTCCGTTCCATTCACGCTCTCAGTGGCACGAGTGCTGTTAGCCGAGAGCAACGGTATGCTGCTGGCATTCCCCACAGATGCGGTGGAGGAAATGCTGGCACTCCAGTCTGAGCAAGTGATTTCCGCCGCAGGCAGTGAAGCCTTTGAATGGCAAGGCAGCATGGTGCAACTGATTCGCCTGTTCCGCTGGCTAGAGTTTCGCTGTCCCCGTCAAATCAGTCGGCTGGAAGCGCCCCCAACCATTAACTCACCCACCATTCTCATGGTCAGCCAGGGAAGCCAAATCATTGGCATCCAAGTAGACCGCTGTTGGGGTGAACAAGAAGTTGCGATTCGACAGGTCGAGGGTAACCTGCCCATGCCTAGTGGCTTCACCAACTGTACGATTTTGGGCGATGGTCGTGTCGTTCCCCTGGTTAATATTCCAGAACTGTTGCACTGGATTACCAGCTACGAGCGCTCTAGCATCGTGCCGGTGGCAGAACCCACTTTTCAGCAGCCTGTGACTCCCTCCTCCCCCAATCTGTTTACGTCGCAGCCTTCCTATCCCTCTGCCTATCCTCAATCCTATACGCCGTCTCATTTCCCTTCTCAACTTCCGGCTGCACCGACTCAACCTGCTTACCCGCCTTCTCAACTTCCGGCTGCTCCTGTCCAGCCTGTTCAGTCGCCTGCTCCGATCTCGGCTCCGGCTCAGCCGTCTTATCCTGCGGCGCAACGCCCGGCTTACCCTGTTTCTGCGCTTTCGTCTAACTATGCAGCCCTGACAGAGCCTGCGCTGCCGATTCCGACTGCGCCCTCTATGCCACCCTCTAAACCAACCATCCTGATTGTGGATGACTCGATTAACGTTCGCCGCTTCCTGGCGCTGACGTTAGAGAAGGCTGGATATCGGGTTGAGCAAGCCAAAGATGGTCAAGATGCTCTGGAAAAACTGGCGGCTGGACTCCAGGTGCAGGCAGTGATTTGTGACATTGAAATGCCTCGGTTAGATGGCTATGGATTTTTAGCGAAGGTGAAGGCAAATCCGGCGTGCGATCGCATCCCCATTGCCATGCTCACCTCCCGCAGTGGCGACAAACATCGCCAGCTTGCGATGAGTCTAGGCGCAACGGCATACTTCTCCAAACCTTATAACGAACAAGCCTTACTGCGGACATTAGAACAACTGATCAACACTCCAACGGCTCAACGCTAATGCAACAAAGAAGCCAACATTGACCTGACAGATACCTTTCAGAGCAATTAGCTAAACGGGCAAGGAGGCGATGAAATGACGGTGAATTAATCACGGTGAAACTCAGCATGGTGGGCGCTGTCCACTCTACAAATCGTTCATCCCTCATTCCTCATCCTTCATTCCTCATTTCGCCTTCTCTATGGCACTCCCTTCGTCGTTCGCTTACCGCCGCGCCAGCCGCAAGGTTGAGCCCAGCCAACAGCTCATTGCCTTTCGGATTCATCATGAGTGGTTTGCGCTGCCTATTTTGGTGGCTCAAAAAGTCATTCTGTTGGATAAGTTACACGATTCACTGTTTAACACAGGGGCTAGTGTTGCTTTCTATCAAGAAGAAGAACTGGTGGTGTTAGATATGGGGCGGCGAATTTTTGGGGAGGCGATCGCCAAAGCAGCTAATCCTGATGAACCACTTGCTCCCAACCACACCACCACTCAAATTCAATTTGTTAATCAGCAACGCTATTTAGTCATTGTAGATAGCTTTCATGGAGAGCCTGTAGGACTTCTCTTAAACTCACAGCCTAGCCTACGCCGAGTGCCTCAATCAGCCTTTTCGCCCTTGCCCCCCAATCACTTTGCCGAGGGTGGAATTCGCTGTGTCCATGCTCTCGTCACGTCGATTCAGGGTCAACCACCCCTGTTTTTGTTGAACTTGCACCAGTTGCTTGAACCCGTCACTCATCATTTTTCTGGCTATTAAATGAGCCCAAAGGTAGGATGGGCAAAGCAACGTTTGCCCATCCCATAAGTAGTTACTCCCTTCCCGTCCAAAGATTAGGTACTAAAAGATTAGGGATGCACCCCGCGTTGCGGGGTGCATCCCTAATCTTTTAGTAAGAAAGGAGTAGGCTGCTAAAAACTTAGGCTGCTAAAACCAGGTCAACCTCGTTGGTGCCGCTGGTTTCACCCTTACCAGATTTAATTTGGTTGTTATTTACCTCAATCGCAAATGGAGTCCCGTCTAGCTCCAGGTTATAGTCCGTCTTGCTAGAGGTATATCCTACACTAGCGATCATTTCGCGCCCTTTGCCCGTATAGACGAATGCTAGCATCTGGTCTTTGTTTTGCTCGTTGTCATGTGCCCAAATCACCATATATTGTTTGTTTTGGTAATCAAACACTTTGGGGGGACGGGTTGGTACATAGCGTCCAGCTTTGCCAAAGCTAGCATCTAGAAATTGCTGGACTGAATTTTGCTCTACATTGACATAACTCACTTCCTGGGGAGACTGTGCTTCAACGTCACCCTCTTTTTCATCTCGTGTTTCTTCCTTACCCCGATTTCTCAGATAGTCGGTAGCAACTTTAGTGCCGATCGCACCCACTGCTACAACTCCTGCGCCAATTAACAAATTCCGAAGATTTTGGTTACTCATTCTTTATCTCCTGATATACACCAACAGCTCAGCAAATTTGTCTGAGCTATTCTCAACCTTACTTGTTTAGAATGGTCTTCGCTTACACAAGTTTCCTTCAAAGTTGTATTGATTAATTTCTGCTGTGTGTAAGTCAAGGTTACGGGTAGGTCTGACTTACAGAAATAGGGGCTTGGCATTGCCAAGCCCCTACACAAGAGGATAGTGTGATTAGTTAGTTTGCGCTTTAGGCTACAACAGAGATGTCAGTGTAGTTGAGAGCAGGTTTGCCAGACAGCGTTGCGAGTTTAATCTGTCCGACAGCTCCTGTACCATCCAAATCCCAGTACAGAGCACCCGTGTTGTTGTTGTAGATGAAGCGATCGCTAGCATCTCCAGCGGACGAACCTAGCGTAAACTGAGACGCAGCAAGCACTGTATTTGCGACTAGACCACCTCGGAAGCCCGCAGCAGAGACAACGATGGTATCTTTGCCCGCTACGAAGTCAGTGATGGTGTCAATTCCTTGGAAGGGATTGTCGTAGACAAATTTGTCAGCACCACCGCCTCCTGTGAGCCAGTCTTTTCCATCTCCACCTTTGATGGTGTCGTGGTATTTGCCGCCAGTCAGGGTATCATCACCTGCATCACCGTAAAGAGTGAGCGGAGTTTTGGTATTCTTGCCGTCAAACGTATCGTTGCCTTCTCCCCCATAGAATCTTACCGATCTTACATCGGTGCCTGTGAGGTCATCGACAACGAAGCTGTCATCGCCGCCCAATCCACTCACTTTGAAGGCTTCAGCATTATCAACGGTGAGTGTGAAAGGAACTAAGTTAATTCGGTCAAAGATGGCTTTGCCGCCTTCTGCTTTCAGGGTGAACTCATCTCCCTGCTGGCGTGCGCCGTTGACTTCGATTACATCGTAGCCAACTCCACCGTCCATCAGGTCGCTACCGTCACCATTGTTCCAGACGAGACGGTCGTTGCCTTGCTGACCATACATTCTGTCATTGCCGCGACCGCCCACTACTACGTCGTGACCTTTGCCCCCATAGAGGTAGTCGTGAACACCACTACCAATCAGCAAATCATTACCTGCATCCCCATAGGCGATGACTTTGGTTTCAGAATCACTTGCATCTAACTTATCATAGCCGTCACCTCCAGAAAATTTCACCAGTTTGACATCAGTACCTGTGAGGCTATCGACATCCAAGCTGTCATTACCACCCAAACCATTGATATGGAAGGCTTCCGCTTCGTCAACAGTGAGTGTGAACGGAACTAAGTTAACTCGATCAAAGATGGCTTTGCCACCTTGTGCTTTCAGTGTGAACTCATCTCCCTGCTCACGTGCGCCATTCACCTGAATCACGTCATAACCAGTACCACCGTTCATCAGGTCGCTGCCGTCGCCATTGTTCCAAACGAGAACATCGTTGCCTGCTTGACCATACATTTTGTCGTCACCGCGATTGCCTATGACAACATCATTTCCGTACTCTCCGTAAAGGGCATCTTTGCCATCTCCACCGTAAATCTTGTCGTTTCCTTTGCCACCTCTGACGATATCATTGCCTCCTTTGGCATAAACAGTATCGTTGCCACCGTACGCCAAGATTACATCAGCCAGATCAGTTCCAATAATGGTTTCGCCGTTGTTGGTGCCTTTAATAGTCATGTCGGTTTCTCCTTTTCACATTTAGTCGGGTTAGGAAAGCAAGTCAGTTTGTGGGCAACAGTTGCCCTGAAATTTCAGGTCTTTCGTTGGGGGAAAGAGCGTTTAGATATCTGCTAACGATGAGAGTGAGAGAAACAAATAGGATTTGAAGCTATTTCTCGACTAAACCGTTTGCAGATTAGAGAATCAAACATTAGTTAGCGAATTCGTTTCAGAAACTTTTCTGAGTAATTTGCCATGTTGTTTGAAGGTTCTCTCTGTGGAAGGCTTGTTCATCGGGTTTGTTTAACCCATGAATACAAGTTAGGGCACCTTTTTGATTTGATCAGCATGAGAAAGTCAGAAAAGGTCAGATGCTTTTTGAACGACTAGGTCAGAAAAATGTAAAAGGTAATATTTACAGCAATGAATCGGTGATAAGGTGTGGTCAACTTGTAGCACCCTTTTATAGATCGTCACTCTCTTTTTTGAGAAATACTTTGAGGAATACATGGTGCAAGACTATGAAAGCGAACCAACTTTCTTTAGCTCAATCACAAGCTGTTGTTTTATGGCTACCTGTGGCTGCACTGGCTACTGTATATGGCTCAATTACCTTAAGCTGGGTTGTGTATCGCGTGCATTTAGCAGAGCTTGTGACGCAACTGGGGTTTGCGCCTACCTTTGCGCCACAACTGCTGTTAATTGAAACTTTGCTGGCGATCGCCCTAGAACCCCTAGCGGGACGACTCTCTGATCAAACTCAACAACGTCAACGTAACCGCTTTCCATTGATCTGGGTTGGCGCTGCGTTGACCGCAGCCCTATTTGCGATCATTCCCTTACTTGTGACCAACATAGGAGCAACTCAACCCAATGGTTCTATCCGCTGGTTGGTGCCCGTGCTGTTAATTTTATGGGCGATCGCCATTGGCATCCTTCGCAGTCCAGCCTTGGCGCTGCTGAGACACTATGCTGCTACGGTGCGCCTGCCTCAAGCAGCAAGTTTACTCACCTTGGCAGCAGGGCTGGCCGGAGCCGTAACACCACTGGGAAGCGCAGCCCTGCGTGAGTTGGGTTACGGGACAACCTTTATTGCTGTAGCAATTCTGCTGTTGGTGACGGTAGCGTGTTTGAGGTTTTTCAACCCACCTTCAATGGCAATCTCGGGCTTGAGAAATACGGCTGCAATCCGTCCTTCACTGCTCTCTTTGGGACTCATCTTTGGCATCGGTGCAACGGTGACGTTAGTGTTTCGACTGGCGATCGAAATTTTTCCTAAAGTGCTCAAAGCACAACTGCCCGATAGCAATCCACCCTTCTTCATTGGCTTGGTTTTCCTGGCGATCGCCGCTTTTGCCATTCCAGCGGGTTTAATTGCTGCTCGGATAGGCAATTCTAGAGCCATGCTGGTTGGTCTGGGGGCGATCGCGGCCTTGCTGGTGTTGCTCAGACTCACTGTCAGTTCTCCTATGGCAATCATCCTGGCGATCGGCTTAGGAATTGCTTATAGCCTGGTATCCAACGGAACATTCCCCCTAGTGTTGTCGGTTGTCTCTCCGAGGCACGCAGGGTTGGCGATCGGCTTGTTTTTTGGTGGAGCCGCAGCCACTGCCAGTGCATTTAGTATATTCTTTGGCAAGCCAGAAGCACTGTCTGTTACGACTGGAATTTGGCTTGGGCTAATTTCTCTTTTAGTCGCAGCAATTTGTGTTACGGTGCTCAAGCCAGAACATAGCGCTGCAACCGGCTGATATGTCTGTTCTATGTTCGTACTGCCCAAGTAAACTTGTTATCACTTGAGACAAAAGGAGAGGAGTATGTTTATCTGCTTAATTGCAGATTATGGTACGGGCGATCCGGCCTTTACCGAAGTGACACAGCGGTTACTCCAATCGCTACCACAAGCTCAAATTCATCCTCTTTCAGTGCCTCCGTTTAACACGCTGTCTACCGGGTTTTGGATTGCCCAACTGGGGCTCAATCCTGGACCGGCTGAGCGTCTGATCTATCACAACTGTGCGCCACGTCAAGATGACCCAGATGCACGGCAAGACAACGAAGGAGAAGGGTTAACCTATGCATTGTTGCCCAATGGCGTAAAAGTAGTTGGAGTGAATGCAGGCTATACCCTCTCTTTTATCAAGAATCACGCCAAGGTGTTGCAGACGGTGAACGTGTCACGCGGTGGGTCGCAGTTTCGCTCGCGAGATGTGTTTCCTCCAGCGGCGGCGGCGATCGCCCAGGGAGACTTTAGCGTGTTGGGCGAGCCGCTCAACCCTGCTCAGTTGCCAGATGCCCCACTCGATCGCATCGCCTGGGTAGACGGCTACGGCAACATCAAAACCACCATTCCCGATTACAGCATTAACTTGGAACCCCAAACAAAAGTTGTAATTCGGATTGGGGATGTTGTGAGTGATGCAATTTACTCAGATGGCAGCTTTAAAGTACCAGAAGGAACGTTAGCCTTTTCGCCAGGAAGCTCTGGATGGTCAAGCTCTGATGGTAAACCGACCCGCTGGATGGAGCTATTTTTGCGCGGCGGCAGTGCCTGGAGACGCTTTGGTAAACCTCGGCTAAACGAACGTGTTACCAGGCTTACGGGCTGAAGGGGTGCTTATGAGTTAAATCGATAAATGTTTCCTTGGAACGGTGTGTAAAACCTGTCATCCCCCTTAAGGTAAGCAGAGCTACACCCGTCCATAGTTTGAGGACCAGGCAACTCGTCACTATGCTCAATGTCACCCGTTCCTCACTCCAGCGCTGTGGCGTAGCTGCTTTGTCCGTTGGGCTGGCTTTGGTGCTCACAATCTGGCTGGGGGCGTTGATTCAGCCTAAAATTCTGATTTTGTTTTTTGCGGCGGTGACGGTGAGTGCCTGGTTTGGTGGGCTGACAGGTGGACTGACTGCAACGATACTGTCTTGTCTGGCGATCGCCTTTTTCTTTATTCCGCCCCTCTATTCATTCGTCGTTGACAGCCAGGCTGACCGCTTTCAGCTAATCACATTTGGGCTGGTTGGACTTCTGATCAGCAGCTTAAATGCCGACTTGCGAAATTCCAAGCAAAGAGCTAAAACCGCTCTGGCTCAATTGCAAACGAGTGAGGATCGGTATCGGCAAATCCTGGATACCTCCTATGAAGGGATCTGGCTACTGGATGCCAACTTACGTACCGAGTACGCCAATCAACGGTTAGCTGAAATGCTGGGCTACAGCCTGGAAGAGATGCAAAACCGCTCTTTGTTTGATTTTATGGATCAGGCAGGGCGGGTTGAGGCTGAATATCGGATCGAACGCCGCAAGCAGGGAATTAAAGAGCAATTTGACTTTCGCGTTCTTCGCAAAGATGGCTCAGATCTATGGGTGCTAGTTTCAGCTAGCCCAATTTTGAATCAGCGTGGTGAGTTTGCTGGAACGTTAACCATGCTGACCGATATTAGCGATCGCAAACAGTCTGAAGATGCCCTTCGAGCCAGCGAATCTCGCTTTCGGCGGCTGTTTGAATCCAACATTATTGGCATTAACTTTGGCGACCTGCAGGGCAACATCCTCGATGCCAACGATGCCTTCTTAAACTTGATTGGCTACACGCGAGCAGACTTGCAGGCGGGGCAACTCCAGCTTGAGGCCATTACTCCACCTGAATATCACCATTTGGACGAACAGGCTGGACGTCAAAGCCTTTCCTCCGATGCCTGCGCTCCTTACGAAAAAGAATACATTCGTAAAGACGGGAGCCGCGTGTCTGTCCTGGTTGCAGGCGCTCGACTAGAAGCTTCCAAGACAGGAATTGGGTTTATCGTAGACCTGACAGAGCGCAAACGAATTGAGCAAACCCTGCGCTACCTTGCCGAAACCAGCATTGACTTGTCCACCTCTCTGGACTATCAAACTACGCTGGATCGGGTTGCCCAGATTGCCGTTCCAGAGATGGCAGACTGGTGTACGGTAGACCTGCTCAACTTTGACGGCACGATTTCTCGCCTGCCTATTGCTCATGCAGACCCAACAAAGGCAGTATGGGCACAGCAACTTCAGCACTATCCCCCCAACCCACAAGGAAAAAATCCGATCGCCCAGGTCTTAAAAACAGGCGAGTCTGTTCTGTTAGCCGAAATTCCTGATGCGCTGATCAAACAGTTAAGCCATAACGCTGAGCATCTGCAAATAGTCGAATCGTTGTCCCTCAAGTCTGCAATGATTGTGCCGCTGATTGCCCGTCAGCAAATTTTAGGAACCCTCTCACTCGCTATAGCCGCATCAGAGCGACGCTATAGTATGGACGACCTGTCTCTGGCAGAAGATTTAGCCCGTCGTGCAGCCCTGGCGATTGACAATGCCAGACTATATCGCGCTACCCAGGAAGCTCAGCGGGCTACAGAACAAACGGCTAATCGCACCGCTCGACTGCAAAAAATTACGGCGGCGCTTTCAGAAGCACTAACCCCTCACCAAGTCGCTGATGTCGTCATGAATCAGGGAATCGCTGCCCTGGGAGCTACTGCTGGCTCGGTGGCGCTATTGGTAGATCAGGGATTGTCGATTCGGGTGGTGAATGCGATCGGCTATCCGTCAGAGGTGGTGCAGCCCTGGCAAAGCTTTTCCGTAACAGCCCCCACGCCCCTGGCAAAAACGGTGCGAACGGGAGAAGCTATTTTTTTGGAAAACGCCGAAGCATTGGTGGCAGACTATCCTCACCTTGCCGATGAGATCGCCACAACTGGCAATCAAGCATTCACCTGTATTCCGCTGAATGTTGAGGGACGCACACTGGGTGCAATGGGCTTAAGCTTTAGAACTGCCCAGTCTTTTAACGAAGAAGATCGAGCCTTTATGCTGACTCTGGGACAGCAGTGTGCCCAAGCGATCGCCCGCGCTCAGCTTTATGCTGCCGAGCAAACCGCCCGCAGTGCCGCCGAATCAGCTAACCGAGTCAAAGACGAATTTCTCGCTGTGCTTTCCCACGAATTGCGCACGCCGCTCAACCCGATTTTAGGCTGGACTCAGCTGCTCAAAAACCGCAAACTTGACGCTCAAACCGTTGCCCGTGCCCTGGATACAATTGAGCGCAACGCCAAACTGCAAACCCAACTGATCGAAGATTTGCTGGATGTATCGCGGATTTTGCAGGGAAAGCTCAAGCTCAACTTCTGTCCGGTTAACTTGGTTTCTGTGATTGAAGCGGCAATCGAAACGGTGCGTCTCTCTGCTGAGGCTAAATCTATTCAGCTTAGTTTTCACCTGCTGGATGCAGGCTTTGATCAAGACGAGGTTGAGGCGATCGCCCTCCCTTCCCCCACTCAGTCACAAGCAGTCGAAACGGATGCAGTCACCCCAACAAATCCGGCAACTCAGCCCAACCTCACCGTTCTGAGCGAACCACCACAAAGCTCGCACTTTCAAGTCTCAGGGAATCCGGCCAGACTCCAGCAAATTGTTTGGAATCTGCTCTCTAATGCGGTCAAATTTACCCCTAACGACGGCAGGGTAGAAATCCGCCTGGAACAGGTGCAAACGGAAGAAGCGATCACCTACCCATACGCTCAAATCACCGTCAGCGACAGTGGCATTGGCATCAACCCTGAGTTTGTCCCCTACATCTTTGACTACTTCCGTCAAGCTGATAGCGCTACCACACGCAAATTTGGCGGACTGGGACTGGGGTTAGCGATCGTGCGTCATCTGGTCGAGCTACACGGTGGTACCGTTCGTGCTGAAAGCTCAGGAGAAGGACAGGGTGCTACCTTCACGGTCAAACTACCGCTCTGGCAAGACGAAGAAACTTCGGGTACAGCGCCAACCCCGCCAGCTAATCTAGGGCTCTCTTCCACCCCGTACTCGGAGGGACCTATTCCAACTTTTACCGCTGCTTTGGCAGGTATCCGAGTGCTGATTGTAGATGATGAGCCAGACACGCGAGAACTACTGGCTTTCCTGCTTAGGCAGGCGGGAGCAACGGCGATCGCCGCCGCTTCTGCCGGGGACGCTTTGGAGACTCTAGACCAGTTCCCTCCTCAGACTCAACCTCACATTCTGTTAAGTGATATCGGAATGCCTGAGATCGATGGATACATGTTGATCGAGCAAATCAGAGCCCGATCGCCTGACCAATGCGGAGACATTCCAGCGATCGCGCTCACTGCCTATGCCGCAGAATATGATCAGCAACGGGCAATATCTGCTGGATTCCAAATGCACCTGGCAAAGCCAATTGAGCCTCAGCGGTTAGTTGAGGCGATTATTCAATTGTTGGCTTAGGGGAATTGGGGTTTGGAGATTAGGGGTTGGGAGTGAGAAATAATGGCTATCTTGACGGAAACTGAGCGTCTGGTTATTCGGAATTGGATACCCCAGGATGACGCAGAGCAAGCTTTTGAGATTTATGGCGATCCTGAAGTAATGCGTTTTATTGGCGGCGGCAAGGAGGAGAACGTTGAAACTCAGCGGCGATCGCTACAACAAAGAACCGACCGCACTGCTGCTCTAAATAATGGAACTGGATTTTGGGCGATCGCCGACAAAGAAACTGGCGAAATCTTTGGAACCGTTATCCTCAAACAACTGCCCGACAACGACGGAAACCCCACCTCGGAAATTGAAGTCGGCTGGCACCTTAAAAAAGCCGCCTGGGGCAAAGGATACGCTACTGAAGCAGGGCAGGCTGTCCTGAACTACGGATTTAACGTGCTGAAACTGCCCGTCATCTACGCTGTCGTCAACCCCGAAAACACCGCCTCTATCCAGGTCACCCAACGACTAGGTATGTCTCCCCTCGGACGCACTCAACAGTATTACGGAAAGGAGCTAGAACTCTTCAAGCTAGAAGCCCCTAATCCATGAACATTTAGTTTCATTCCAATTCCTTGCACGGAGTGTTTGGGCAAGAAAGACGCTTATCACAGCAAGCATCGACTATATTAGGAGACTGGTTCTTTTTAGGAATCACCCATGCATCAAGTCAACTTAAAAGAAGCTGAAACTCAATTGGCAAAGCTAATTGAAGAAGCGGCAAATGGAGAAGAAGTGATCATAACCCGCAGCGACGGTACCTCTTTTAAAATTATGCCAATCAGCACTGTAAGGGCAATTCCAAAATTTGGTAGTGCTAGAGGATTGGTAAAGATGGCAGAGGATTTTGATCAGCCACTGGAGGACTTTGAGGAATATGCTCCGTGAAGCTCTTGCTCGATACACATGCGTTTCTGTGGTTTATCGAAGGCAATTCTACTCTCAGTGAGCTGGCAAGAAATCTGATTGAGGAACAGGCAAATCAGAGATTTTTGAGTGTTGCAAGTCTTTGGGAAATAGCGATTAAGAGTAGCATTGGCAAACTAGAACTCAAGATGACACTGACTGAGCTAGTTGAACGAGAAGTGTATGGTAACGCCATTGAGCTGCTTGAAATACAGCCAGAACACTTGGATGAGCTAACGAAACTGCCTTTTCATCACAGTGATCCATTTGATCGACTCATACTCGCGCAAAGCTTGACAGAGAATATTCCCGTGGTAACAAAAGACGATGAATTCAAGAGTTACTCTACAACCCTACTTTGGTAAACGTGCAACAAGCTGATACAACGAGCGATTGGTTTTATCCTTACCCAACTCTTTATCCAGGTATCTTATTGAAGCGCTACAAGCGCTTTTTTGCTGACATTGAGCTAGATTCGGGCGAAACCATCACCGCTCATTGCCCCAACACTGGTCCAATGACGGGCGTTTGCAAAATTGGCAGTCGGGTTCAGGTGTCTCGCAGCGATAGCCCAACCCGCAAGCTCCCTTACACCTGGGAACTGATTCAGGTTAAAGACACACTAACCTGGGCAGGCGTCAATACTGCCTTACCCAATCGCGTCATCAAATCGGCACTAGAAGCAAAGCTCTTTCCCCTGAGCGACTACAACCAGATTTTGCCAGAAGTGCGCTATGGGGCAGACCAAAAGAGCCGAGTCGATTTTCTACTAATGGGTGACGAATCCGCTCCACCCATCTACGTAGAAGTGAAAAACACCACCTGGACACAGGGAAAACTGGCGCTGTTTCCTGATACCGTCACCACACGCGGGCAAAAACACCTGATTGAGCTAACAGCACTCTTGCCCAAAGCCAAAGCGGTAATGCTCTATTTCATCAATCGCGGTGACTGCACCCATTTCGCCCCGGGTGACAGCGCTGATCCGCTCTATGGGAAGCTGCTGAGGGAGGCGATCGCCCTCGGCTTACAGGTTCTTCCCTGCCGCTTTGACATTAGCCCAGCCGGAATTCGCTATCTGGGGTTGGCAGAGACGTTTTTTGAGGATTAGGAGTTTGGGATTGGGAGTTAGGACTCGGTGAAATCTTTTGCTGAATGCCTTTGATTCGGATTGCGCTACCATTTTTTTAGACTTGGTAAAGCTGGGCACAAACGCACTCAAGTTGGCAGCTACAGCGGAAAAAGTCTGCCGATCGCTTTGGTGAATGAGAACTGAGGAGAAGTGTTTAATGGAACCTGCTCAAATTGACTGTGCAGTCTCTTGTGTAAATGGCTGTGTATTGGGTGACCGATGCCCCAACTTGGAATACAAAGAACAGGCCTCAAAGTTTGTTCAAGAAACATCGTTGGATGACATGATTGCGATCGCCGAAGAAGCCATTCGCAAAAAAGCAATGCAATCGCCGCAATGGGTCTTTCCTGAAGACGGCATTGCGCCCGACGAAAAACCTTGAGTTGTGTAGGGGCTGGGGGCTGGGGGCTAGGGAAGAAGATGTTCCCCCCTCATCCTTCATCTTTCAAAGCGTCCGCATAGGCGGCATACACGCCCTGTACGTTGTACCAGTTGAGAAAAATGCGGGCGGCTTCGAGTGCCAGTTGGGGTTTACCGCTGTCGATCAGCCATTGCAGAAAAGGTGCCATGGTGCGTTCGTTTAACCTGCCGCCTAGGGAAAGTAGTCCCCAAAGAACTCGGTGCAGCCAGGTCATCTGGATCATCAGTCGCACATCCCAGGTTGGGTGTTTTTGGTAAAACAGCACGCCCATACGTCCCCGCTGAATTTCACGGTCAATCATGAGCGGAATCTGGTCAAGTGAGAAAGGGGGATGCCAGTGATAGCCTGGGGCTTCAGGACATTTGACCAGCTTCAATCCAAGCTGCTTCAGCCGCACGCCCAACTCCAGATCTTCCCAGCCATAAAGCTGAAAGCGAGTGTCAAACAGCCCGGACTGGTCGAGCCACTTGCGAGCAATCGCCACATTTCCCGTGGCAAAATACGCTGCTGAAAAGTCCGTTAGCTTATACGGTTCGGAAGTGGGCTGATCAAAGTTGCTGGTGTTGATCACAGCCCCGTAGGTAAAGAGGCGATCGCTTCCCAGTTTCTTCTCTCCCTCAATCAGCGCATCGGCATGAGCCTGTAAAAAGCTCTCCGTCACGACCAGATCACTATCAATAAAGATAATCGTGTCGCCGACCGCCTTTTCCACACCCAGATTCCGCGCTGCTGCTGGTCCTTGATGGTCCTGCTGAAACAGGCGTACATGGGGAAAATGGGTAGTGGGGGATCGCAGCCAGTCTACCGTGCCATCGGTCGAACCATCATCGACTAGCACCACTTCATAACCTTCAAGGATCGTATTTGCTGCCAACTGTTGGTTTTCCAGCGCTTTCAGGCACTTCTCCAAAATTGGCTTACGGTTGTACGTCGGAATCACAACGCTGAAAAACACACCATTCTCCCCACCCAACACAACAGTTATCGCCGGATGCAGCACACCACAGCTTTTCTAGCGTACCAACTGTAAAGGGAATTTTTGGAGGGCGATCGCCAGCCATTTCTCAGAAATAATCCAGCCAGGGCTTGAAGAAACTGTAGGGATGTTTGCCTCTAGTCCGAGTTCAACACGTAGGGGCGTAGCATTCGGCAAGCAGTCTTTGGAGTTGATCAAAGATTCTTGCCCGAATGCTACGCCCTCACGGAGACATTCGCTACGTCTCAAACATCCCTAAGCAGAATGACAGTGACGAGATTCTGAGTTCCTTAGATAAGCCAGGGTCTTATATCAGTGACATTTCCTTATAGCGTTGTATTTCTGAAGCTATGTCAAACCTTGGTCAAAACATGGAGCAAACAGAACAACCGTCTCAACGTTCAGGCTGGCGACTGTGGATCAATCGCCGCTCCCTCATCGTTGGTGGTTTCGGTTACATTGCTGGATTTGCCACACTTCCCCTTGCGGTGATTTTATGGGTCAACACTCCCGAAGTTAGGCAAGAAAAATTCCTGGAAGGAGTCCTGCGTGACTGCCCAGCCTGTGATTTGTCAAATGAAGATTTATCCTTTGCAGAATTAGAGGAAGCCGATTTATCAAAGGCTAACCTTGAGGGTGCAATTCTAGGAGCTGCGAAGCTGAGTTCTGCTGATTTGTCTGGAGCAAATCTCAGGTTTGCAGTTTTACGGCAAGCTGAATTGTACAACACAGTTTTTGATGGTGCAGACCTGACCTCTGCGGAGTTTCGCTGTGGCGCGGGCACCTGCACTGGGCTTTCAGGCACCAGCTTTAGAAATGCTAATCTTACCCGCGCCGATTTCAGAGTCGTGGGATTTACTCCAGTCGGTGAAGAGGGGCTAGAAGGAGTTGATTTTACCGGAGCAGACCTCACAGAAGCGTCCTTTGAAGGTGCAAGTTTAAGAGGCGCTTTGATGGAGCAAGCCAAATTTTGTCGAACGGTCATGCCCGATGGCTCCCTCTCCAATCGAGATTGCGAAGCGGAGTAGCGATCGCGTTCTGATGCTTAAGTACTGCCTGGATTTAAGCTTGAGCTAGATCGAATTTCTAACTAACCATTCTTTGCAACCACTGCTCAATGAGAGCTTAACCTTCTCATAAACCAGCCACCATCTGCATCGTTTTATACTCCCATCGATTGGAATTAACTGTCACATCGACATCTTGGTGAGGAGTGCTGGGTTTATGGTGAAGTTCTCAATTCATGCTCTTATTTCTGCATCTTTAGTCTCAACGGTGCTGTTGGGCAGTGCTGGAGTTGCTCAAGCGCAGATTCGTAGCTTTGTGCCGCTCAATCGCTACGTAGTGGGTGGCGCAGTGGCGGAAATTATTGACGTTAGCCCCGATGGAAACACGCTGGTTTTCACCAACTCAGGCGACCAGCAAGTTGGCTTTGTTGATATCACCGATCCCACAAATCCGCAGCCGCTTGGAATCATTGAGGTGGCTGGGGAGCCGACTTCGGTTGCGGTTACGCCTGACGGTAAGTATGCGATCGCCGCTGTCCTTTCCCTCATTGACGAAGATGCCGGGCAAACGATCGCCGATCAGCAACCCGGCAACCTCGTCTTCATTGACCTGATGACTCGCGAAATCGTCGGACAGGTGCAGCTTCTGGGCATTGGACCTGACAGCATTGACATTTCCCCCGACGGCAGCAAAGTAATTGTGGCGCTTGAGGACGAGGAAGACACTGACAACCTGCCTGGCTCTCGTCCTGGCTCGATTAACTTTGTCACGATTAACTATGACAACCCGAGTGAGTCTACCGTTTCGGCAGTAGAAATCGATCTAAGCGGTGTGGAAGGCGTGAACTATATCGAAGACCCGCAGCCAGAGTATGTCAAATTCAGTCCCGATGGCAGCACGGCCGCTGTAACGATTCAAGAGAATAATGCGATCGCCCTAATCGACGTTGCTTCCGAAGAAATCACTCGTATCTTCTCTACTGGCAACTCCATCCATTTAGCTGACCTGACTGAGGATGGTGAGATTACTGTCACTGAAGAGTTTGAAGGACGCAGAGAGCCGGATGCGATCGCCTTCACCCCTGATGGTCAATACCTTCTTACCGTCAACGAAGGGGACACCGAGTTAGAAAGCTTTGGCGACAACATTTGGTCAGGTGGACGCGGCTGGACAATCTTTGACCTGGAAGGCAATGTCGTTTACGACAGTGGCAGCAGCGTTGAGGAACTCGCAGTTACCAGAGGGCAATATCCTGACGATCGCTCCGAAGATCGTGGACTTGAAATGGAAGGTGGCACCATGGCCGACTTTGATGGACAGCCCATTGCTTTCGTCGCCTCTGAGCGGGGTAGCTTTGTCGTCGCTTACGACATTAGCAACGTCGAGGAACCTGAACTGCTAAGCTTCCTGCCTACTGGACTGGCCCCCGAGGGAGTTTTGGCAATTCCACAGCGCAATCTGCTGCTAACCTCCAATGAAGACGATGGTACAATCGACTTCTTTCAAGCTTCAACTGACCCAGCTGCATCAGCCTATAGCCCAACTGAGCCGCTGATCACCAGCACAGGGTTAGGTTTACCTTTTAGCGCCATTAGTGGACTACATCAGGTACGCTATAACCCGAATGCCCTGTACGCCGTACCCGACAACGCGGTGTCACCTTCTCGCATTTATCGAATTGAAATGGAGAATTCAGTCGCTACAGTTGTCAGTGCGCTGCCAATTACCAAGGATGGCGAACCTGTCAGCTATGACCTGGAAGGCGTAACCCTTCATCCTCCTGGTGGTTTCTGGGTGGTCAGCGAAGGAGATGATCGTGAAGGTCAAGAAGCCCCCAACTTACTCAGCTATGTCAACGGCATGGGCGAAGTGCAGCAAGAAATTCCGCTACCCGAAGCGGCAGCAGGCACAATCACCCGCTTTGGCTTCGAAGGAGTCGCAACCAACGCCGAAGGCACCAAAGTCTATGTCGCAATTCAGCGCGAGTTTGAGGGCGACCCAGAAAACACCGTGCGAATTGCCGAATATGACCTGGAAAACCAAACCTGGAATTACTATTTCTACCCGCTCGACACAGACAACGTAGAAGAAAGCTGGGTTGGCTTGAGCGAAATTGCCCGCGACACCGACGGCAGTTTCTTGATCGTTGAGCGAGACAATCAGGGCGGTGAGAATGGCTCAGCCAATGCTCGAATCAAGCGCATCTACCGCGTTTCTCTAGCCGACGCAGAACCTGGCGCAACGCTAGAGAAAACCCTGGTGCTGGATTTGCTCTCCGATTACGACTGGATCGAGGAAAAAATCGAAAGTCTAGCCGTAACCGAGCAGGGTTATTGGCTTGCCAGCGACAACGACGGCGGCATTAACTACACTCGAATGCTATTTGTGCCCAGACCATAGGAAGTGAACGGGTTAGAACAAGCTTAGCTCAGGTCTACGACTTCTTCAGGAAGTTGCAGACCTGACAGCATCTGCTTAGGTCAGTACCGTTTGATGAGAATGGTACGGTTCAGGAAGGACAGCAAACCCAATCGAGTTGAGTTGACCTCGATAGTCAGTCGTTGCAACTTGGACAAGAAAGAGGAATAAGGTTTTAATGAATTCAATCAGGTAAAAGGGCGCAAGTATCATATCGTTAGAAATGCGCTGGGCTTAGTGCTGGGATTGTATGTGACTGCAGCTATCAGCAGAACAATTACCCAGTCACTGAACTAACAGTATTTGTGTAGTCCAAATTGGCTTTGGATGAACTTACATCCTTAACTGTTTCTGCACAGGGTTAAGTTGTGTCGTTTTAGGTGTGAGCACTTGATGACTGGGAATTCTAAGAATGGAAGAGTAATAGCTTTAACCTATGCGACAGAAGAGCCAAGCAGTACTGCCTAGCACAAACTTCTTTGAGGGATACACTCGTATCATCTTCGCCACGTTCTCGTTAGTCACTGTCGTATCATCCAGCTTATTTTACTTGCAATTCCGTTCGCGCTACCAAAATGAATTAGAGCAGCTGCAAGCAAGATTTCTACAGGAGGCATCCAGTCTAAACTATCTTGTGAAAGGAGCCTCTGACCATGTCCATAGCCTTAAAACTGAAGCCGAGTTTTATCTAGCAACTCATTCTTCTGAGGAGACACCTTCCCTACTCCTCTCTCAGTTACAGAATCTACCAGAAGAAGATTACTACGTCTTAGATCAGATTCAGCCTCCTTTTACTAAGGACATGGTTGGTAACGTGACTGGAATAGGCTCAGTGGAGCAGATTTCACCCGATGTCAAGCGAGAGATTGAGATGGCGTTATCACTCAACCCTCTTTTTCAAGCGTCCAGAGAAAATATACCTAATTTCGCTTGGGTATATTACATATCAGAAAACAGATTCGTTAATATTTATCCCTGGGTTTCAAGCAGTGAGTACTTGATTAAGGAGAGTGATTACGATCAAGATTTTTATCAACTTGGACTACCAGAGAACAATCCTCAACGCCAAATTTTTTGGACTCACGCCTATACCGATACAGCAGGCAAAGGGTTGATGGTTACCATTTCCGCCCCAATCTATGACAAAGATAATTTCTTAGGTACCATTGCTTTAGATTTTACACTAGATGTACTGAATGAAACGATCAAAAACTCTGCGATTGAGCGCGATCGCCAAATAAATACATTTATTATTAATCAATACGATCAACTATTAGCTCATCCCGACTTAGTTAACTCAACCGATGCTAAAGTAAAGTCTATTCAAGCTGCATTGCCAGAAGATTTACAAAACCAATTTAAGCAACTTCTACAAACTCCTGCCGACCAAATCAACTCCGTCAATTCCTATATATTACTTCACCATCAACTAGAAAATGCACCATGGAAGCTAGTTCTGTGGGTTCCTAAAACAGCAATTACTTTAAAGGCTTTATCTGGAACGAATTGGCTATTTCTAGCTCTCCTACCTGGACTAGGTTTAATCCTTATCGTTGCTAATCATCTCACTCGCAAAAGATTTATCTTACCCGCTCGAAAATTAGTAGAACACATTGAAACCGAGAGCCAAGGAATTATCTCTGATGAATTAGAGGTGCCTAAAATTTGGCAGCCCTGGTTTGAAAGAATTTCTTACATTTTTGGTGAAAACCGCACTCTACTTCAAAGGTTGGAAGCCTACACTCAACAATTAGAAGCTAAGAATGCTGATTTGCAGAGAACAGAAAACTTGTTAGCTGAGCATAACCGCAACTTAGAGATTCAGGTTGAAGAGCGAACTAACCAGCTCAAGCAAGTTATTTTACAACTTCGCCAGCAAACTCAAGACTTAGAAAACACACTAGAGGAATTAAGACAAACGCAAACTCAGCTTATTCAAAGTGAAAAAATGTCTAGTATGGGCCAACTTGTTGCAGGAGTTGCCCATGAAATTAATAACCCAGTTAACTTTATTTATGGCAATATCGAACCTGCTAGTAATTATGTTGAAGATCTATTTAATCTAATTGATTTGTATCAAGAATATTATCCCAATTCGTCACCAATTATCCAAGCAAAACTTGAGGAAATCGAACTTGAGTTTTTAAAGGAAGATCTACCTAAATTGTTGTCATCCATGCAGATGGGAGCCGAACGTATTCGCCAAATTGTTCTTTCCCTACGTAACTTTTCTCGCTTAGATGAAGCTGAATTTAAAGCAGTTGATATTCATGAGGGAATTGAAAACACTTTGATCATTTTGGAGCATCGCCTCAAAGCTAAACCTGACTGTCCAGCTATTAAAGTAATTAAGGAGTATGGAGAGTTACCGCTAGTTGAATGCTATGCAGGACAGCTAAATCAAGTGTTTATGAATGTCCTGACCAATGCCATTGACGCTTTAGAGGAGCAAAACCAACAATGCGCTTCCCGTGAGAGCAAAAGTTCTCAAGGTTATATTCATATACGCACTAAACTCACTGATAATAATCAAGTTACTATTAAAATTGCTGATAACGGTTCAGGAATGTCAGAAAAAGTAAAGCATCACATTTTTGATCCCTTCTTCACTACCAAATCTGCTGATAAGGGAACAGGTATGGGTATGTCAATTAGCTATCAAATTGTGACAAAAAATCACGACGGCTCGCTCGGCTTTATTTCATCTCCTGGTCAAGGTACAGAATTTGTAATTGAAATTCCTCTACAGCAGCGCGTCAAGTTTTCCAGATGATGTTGACTGCTGCCCAAACCACTCTCCCCTCAATTCTTTAATTCTGAGGAGAATATTTCAGGATTCAATTAGACAAGTGCAGGGAGCTTAACCTAAATGAACAGCTCATCGAGTGCTTCGTCTCAAGCCAATATTATTCGCGCTCACGTTTTTGTCTCTGGTCGCGTTCAAGGAGTTAGCTATCGGGCTGCGACTGCTGATACTGCCCAACTGTTAAAGCTAAAAGGCTGGGTTTGCAATTTGCGCGATCGCCGAGTTGAAGCCGTGTTTGAAGGCAATCGCGCCACCGTTGAAGAAATGCTGCGCTGGTGCCACGAAGGACCTCCCGCTGCAATCGTTGACCAGGTTGAAATAAATTACGAAACGCCAGAGGGACTTAAGGAATTTCAGGTGCTTGTGTAGCCAACTGCACACTTTGCGGCTAGACCTGCCGTAATATCATGGTCGTCTCTGGCGGCTATCGATAGTTAAGTGCGATCGCCCACCAGAAATTCCTTCAAAACCTAAAATCCAAAATTGCCGTATGAGTAGTGGATCTACTGAACTTGAACCAAACTCTTCCCCTGGGTCACAACCGCCTGAGGACACAGGGGTGATCGCCCGCTTCTTCAAATTTGCCGAACTGGGAACCAACCTAAGAACTGAAGTCATCGCCGGGATCACCACCTTCGTCACGATGGCTTACATTCTGGTGGTAAATCCTGACATCCTTTCCAACGCCATCTTCTTACAGGAAGCTGGTGATCTGTTTGGGGAACTGGTGATTGCAACGGCAATTGCATCGGCGATCGCTACCCTAACCATGGGTTTATTAGCAAACTATCCCTTTGCTCTGGCACCTGGCATGGGATTGAATGCTTTCTTTGCCTTCTCAGTCGTGCTGGATTTGGGGATCAGCTGGCAAACTGCCTTGGCAGCCATTCTGATTGAAGGACTCATCTTCATCGCAATGACAATCTCCAACATTCGCAGTCAAATTATTACAGCGATCCCTGAATGCCTTAAACATGCCACCGCTGTAGGCATCGGTTTGTTCATTGCCTACGTTGGGCTATCAGGCGATCCAGCAGTTGGTGGAGCTGGAATCATTGTTGCTAATGAAGCGACCAAAACTGCTTTAGGAGATTTAGGACAACCTCAAACTTTGATGGCCATCTTCGGCATTGTGATCACCTCTGCCTTCATTGCTCGTCGAATCAAAGGTGCTTTGCTTTGGGGCATTCTCGCTACTGCCGCCTTAAGCTGGATTCTTCAGATTTCACCCCCGCCCAGCGGCATCGTGGCATTGCCTCAGTTTCCTGTGCATCTAGTTGGTCAAGCCTTTGTTGGACTTGGACAAATCAACAGCACAAACCTGACAAACTTTTTAGCAGTCACCTTCATCTTCCTGTTTGTAGATCTGTTTGACACCGTTGGCACCCTCTCAGGGGTCGGACTTCAGGCAGGACTGATCAACGAACGGGGCGAATTGCCCAGAGCAGGGAAGGCTTTCATGGCAGATGCAGTCGGCACGACTTCAGGCGCGATTTTCGGTACTTGCACCGTTACAACTTATATCGAGTCGGCGGCTGGCATTTCTGAGGGCGGCAGGTCTGGGTTTACTGCTGTTATAACCGCCGGATTTTTTTTACTCGCCATCTTCTTTGTTCCTTTGTTCTCTGCCATTCCAGGCTTTGCGACCACCTCTGCTCTAGTCATCGTCGGAGTGCTTATGGTGGGTAACGTATCGGGTATCAAATGGTCAGATCCGGCAGAGTCTATTCCCTCGTTTCTGACCATCATCTTCATGCCGCTGACCTATTCGATCGCCGAAGGATTAGCCGTTGGCTTCATCACCTACCCACTCATCAAAGCCTTCCAGGGCAAAGCTCACGAAATCAATTTTGCTATTTGGATCTTGGCAGCCGTCTTTGTGCTGCGCTTTATCCTATTAGGTCTTGGGATAGCGTAAAAGAAAAGCGTATCACCCTGCTTCCTAGTCCAGCTTGGAAACCAGAACAATCACTAACCCCTGAACCCTAGCGCCCCCCATGCAATCCACCTCAGTCCAACACCTTCCTGCCCAGCAAATTACCGCTGAAAGCTTTCAAGCTTACGGACAGGTCATTTTTGCTAGCGAGGATGGCAAGCCCTGTGACCAAGAAGATGCTCGTCTAAGTCTTGACCAGGGTATGCCACGCTTTTACATCATGCGGCTCCAGCAAAAGGGGCGCAGGTTTTCTCAAATTACCAGACACGTTCGCTGTACCCAGTGTCTTGGCTCTCTAGAGGGCAAAGATTGGTTGATTGTAGTCGCGCCACCCAGTGAAGCAGCAGAACCCTCACTCAATGACCTTGCTGCTTTCCGCATTCCTGGTAACTGTTTTATCAAGCTAGAAGTCGGAACCTGGCACGCTGGACCGTATTTTGACCATGAGTGGGTAGATTTTTACAATTTGGAGCTAAGTGACACAAACGTAACCGATCACCAAACCTGCAACTTACTAAACCGCTTTGGGCTAGTGTTTGAGATTACTTAAACGGTTTACATATAAAAAGCAGGAAGGCAAGGTCTAACCTTGCCTTCCTGCTTTTGTCCTGATTTAAGTGATTAGCATTACAAATAATCTGGAAACCTGAACGATTTAAAGAAATATTTCGAGCATGTTTCTTGATCTAACAAGCATGACAAGACTTATTGCTGCGGCGATCGCGCCTCACACCCACACTTGAGTCCATCAACTCTCCAAGGCTTGCTCTGAAATTGGGCTTATAAGACTGAACGACGCTGATGCCATTGATTTCTACATCCACTGCGCCACTTGTCCCCAAAGCAATAGCAATCATTTGAGTGAGCAGCCGTCGATTAGGAATTTTCCCTAGCAGCACAACTACTGCTCCCCGCTGAATAATTCGCAGGTTTTCGATTTCGGTTGCTTCAAAACTCTGGCTGAATCTCAAAGACACTCTTTTCGCTAAACCACCATGGTCGTATTCTCCGTTTAATCCTACCCGTTCAGGAGGAATATTCCTAAACGTTGTAAAACGGGGAGCCAAGTTCGGTTGGCTATTTTCGACGCCACAGCTTCCTTGAGATTCGTGATGCTGCTCTACCCCTGAGAAATTTCGTAGCACATCCATTCGCCCTTAGCACTCTGTAAGACTTGATGAACTAAATGTAATCTTTTCCTAAAGATATAGACAATCTATCTCAAGATCGGTGTCTTTAAATTAAAGAGAGGTTGGCAAGACAACAACAACTTTGACCAGATGCGGGTGCAATAGAGTAGGCTTAAACGTAAATCAATTTGGACAAAAAGGTTGTTGAGGAGTGGAAGTCAAGCTAAATCGCCTGGAATCAATTGTGCAGCAGATCGGGGAAGCTGTTTTAGCAACGACTGAGACGGTAGATCGTCTATCCGATCGCGTAGACGCTCTGGCAACTCAGGTTCAGCAGCAGGGCTATCAAATTTTTGCGTTGAGTGATGCGGTGCAAACCCTGGCTGAGAATCAAGATACGGCTTTGGAAAAATTAGACCAATTAACACAAGCCTTGCAGCAGCTTGTGTCTGCAATTCAAGAAACAGACGAAGCTGATTCTGACCGGTAAAGTGTTGGGCGGATGACCCAAGCGGGTGAGTGCTTTGGGCCTCGCCTTCAGACTAATATTGGGGGACAGATTCAGGTAGGGTCGATTTTAGTCAGCCTAATGTCTTCCTGATCGACGGGTGGATCTACTTGGTATAAAATGTAAGACCCTGCACTGACCCTACATTCAGTAGCTCAGGGGGATTTATTTAGCGGCGATACATTAGGCTACTTCAAACCCACTGATGAAGCAAACCCATTGATGAAGTGATACGTTGAAGGATTATTGTTCCATGACAGTGGTTGAGGATCTCCGGCAAGAGTGGCGATCGCGCCTCAAAACAGACTCTCCAGATCAACCGTCCGTAGCTCAGGAGAGTATCCTCAACTGGCTATTGGGGGAAGAACCCGATCGGTTTAACGAGCTTTCCCTGGAGCAGCTTGCGATCGCTCAGCAGGCGATTGACTACCGCTATCGGATTTTGCAGCAGCGATATCTAGGAGCGCATCCAGAGCAAGCCTACCGTAAATTGATTCAGCGGTTAGGCAGCCTGTTCCTGATCCGCAGCAAAATTCGCACTTGGGTTGCGTTGTCTCGCGATCGCCACCGCAGCGTGATGGATGTGCTGCAAGAAGTGATTCAAGAGCTAATTCAGAACGACCGCTATATGCGTCAGCAAATGTTATGGATTGGTCAATGCGCCACCAATCCTCGTTTGCGAAATGCTCTGATGTTAGCCAGCATCGAAGAATATTGCTTACGCCCTATTCGCAATCAGCCCTTGCTAGTTTATCGATTTGTTAACTATTTGCGGCGATCGCAGCGGGGCGGCATGACGCAGGTTCCGGCTGGTGATTTGGTGCGACTAGTGTCTGAGGAAATTACGCCCGATGACGCCGACAACCCGGTGAGCTTACTCGATTCAGAGGCGATTTCCCAACACCAGGACAATCAAGCCTGGGAAGAACAACAGATGCTCCGGTCTGCCGTCAGTCAGGAGTTTGCGACTTATCTAGAGGAGCAAGTTGATCCCGTTGCAGCACGGTGGCTACATCTGCATCTACAGGGGCGATCGCAAGAAGCGATCGCCAAAGACCTGAATTTGCCGATTAAGCAGGTTTATCGCCTGCGCGAAAAGATTAGCTATCATGCAATTCGAGTTTTTGCTCTGAAAAAGCACCCTGACCTAGTGACCACCTGGCTAGGAACGTCCCTACAAGAACATAGCTTGGGGCTAACTCCTGACCAGTGGCAGCAATTTTGGCATAGCCTCACCCTCGATCAACAGCAGTTGTTAAATGCCCTGAAAGCCGGTAAAACCGTTGAAGCGATCGCCCAAGACCTCGATCAGAAAACCAATCAAATCATGGGCGAATGGATTAAACTTTACTTAGCTGCTCAGGCGTTGCGGAGCGCCTCCTAATCTCCGTTGCCAGGGTGCATTTCAGGATTAGCTCACTCTCACCATCCAAAGCATTGCGGAACCTGTTCCTATGGCGTTTCCCCTGAGCGATCGCATTGAGCCAAAGCGCGTCAATCCTGTTTACCAGTCCGTTCTAGACCAGTTCAAAGAAGATTGGGTAGAGCAGTTAAACATCGAACAGATGTTCATCCTCATTGATGGCGTTCTACCATTTGAAGCTTGTCTCTATTACCAGGTTCTTCCTCTATTTTTAGAAGGAAGTCACCTCAACTTGGGCATGGTCAGCCCTGAAGACACTGCCGCTTCTGACTATGTTCGACGAATCATTTCCTACCTGAACTATACTCTGGTGCCTCGCCGCATCTCTTCTGAGGCGCTCCAGGCTGTTTTATCTGCTCATCTAAGTCACGCAGGGAGTCACCGTTCCCCGACTCAACCAGGACGCTCTCCCGTCGTTGGACGAAGAGACCCTAGTCGCTCTCGATCCAAACCGTCGGTCAATCGAAACCTGCAAGCAACGCTTGTGGTAGACAGTCCAGAGAGCCTAAACTTAACCGACATTCACGAGCGAGGAAATTCTCACGCGACCCCTTCGCCCCCGCCAGAAATTCCCTTTGTGCCCCCCAAGGATGCTGAAGCGCAACCCTCGGCTCAGCCCGATCCACAAAACACGCTCCTGGCATTACCAGAACCAGAACAGCCTGAGCAAGAACATTCTCCAGCTTCAGTTCCTCTGCTCAACTCCTTGCCTACGCTAGATGTACAGGCTAAATACCTGTCTAGCCCCGTAGAAGTCTTAGCAACCCTGCAATCCAAAGAACTGCTGCAAGAATTGCTGGGGCGCATTTTGTTTGGCGGAATTGGGCGACTCTATTTTGAACGCCAGCAGCAGCATGGGCGAATTCTGTGGAGCCAGGACGGGGTTTTGCAATCGGTGATTGACAAGCTAGACGTAACGACTTTCCAGGGTGTGATCAACGAGTTGAAGCAAATGACTCAGCTTCCTTTAATTACCGTTGACAAGCCAAAGCAAGCTGAGATTGAACGGTTCTACCAACAAACACGGTTGCTGTTGCGGTTTCGGGTAATGCCTACCGCTCATGGCGAAGAGGCAACATTGCAGGTGTTGCGGGGAGCTGCGCTCAAGTTTTACCAACAGCAGCAGCTGACAAATCTGGGACGAGATGCTTTGGGTATTGCCAAACAGCTTCAGCTTAAGGTGAATGAAATTCGCGATCGCGCCCGTACTAGCTCTAGTTTCTCAGCAGATCGACTAGAAGCATTGCCGGCCCTCAATCAACTACTGCACTGCATCGAAGCAGAGCTAGAGCAACTGCAAGTTGAGAAAGGATCGGACGAGCCTAAAGATGAGAACGACTCAAAATTTTAGGTAAGAGACTATAGTGCAATATTTCTATTACCGCTGTAACTATTACAGAGAAGGAGTCAGGATTTTATCCTGACTCCTTCTTTATGTAGCGTTTTCAGATAGGTAGCTTATGCCAGAGCTGCAAGAGATAAGGGCCAACGATCAACCGCTTTCCCAATCACGGATAGTTCTTGAACCAGACGATCGAATCGATCTGGAGTCAAGGATTGAGGCCCATCTGACAGAGCCTTTGCAGGGTTAGGGTGAACCTCAATCATCAAGGAATCGGTGCCAGCCGCGATCGCAGCCATTGCCATTGAGGGCACATACTCCGCTCTGCCAGTGCCGTGGCTGGGATCAATCATGATCGGCAAGTGAGTCAGCGATCGCAGTACAGGGATTACCGATAAATCTAAAGTGTTGCGAGCATATTGGCGATCGAACGTGCGAATTCCCCGCTCACACAAAATCACGTTGGGGTTTCCTGCCGCTAAAATGTATTCTGCTGCCATCAGCCATTCTTCGATCGTGGCAGACATTCCCCGCTTCAGCAGTACGGGTTTGTCTTGTGCGCCGACTTTCTTGAGTAGCGAGAAGTTTTGCATATTTCGGGCACCCACTTGCACCACATCAGCAACTTCTGCCACTTTGTCTAAATCGGCAGTATCCATTACCTCAGTGATGATGCCCAGACCACTTGCATCACGGGCAGCTGCTAGCAAACCCAATGCGCTTTCACCGTGTCCCTGAAAAGCGTAGGGCGAAGTACGAGGCTTGTAAGCACCACCCCGCAAAAACTGTGCCCCTGCCGCCTTGACTCTGCGAGCCGTCTCAACGATCATCGTTTCGTTCTCGACCGAGCAAGGTCCAGCCACAATAGCGATCGGGGAGTGTTCTCCAAAAGCCACAGGTCCATTAGGCGTAGACACAATAACGGTGCTAGCTTCGCCATGACGATATTCACGGCTGACTCGCTTAAACGGTTTTTCTACCCTCAAAACTTGCTCAATCCAGTCACTCATTTCCTGGAGTTGCAGTGGGTCTAAGTCAACTGTGTCGCCGACCAGCCCAATTACAGTTTTGTGCTTGCCAACGATCTTTTCGGGCGACAGTCCCCAGGTCTGTAGCTCTTCAGCTAGCCGGGATATCTCGGCTTCAGGAGTGCCGATCTTCATGACCACAATCATGTCAAAAGTCCTTAACGTGAGTTATCGGTTAACAGCTTGCAAAAATCCTTTGGCTAGATGATTAGCTCAGCCTTCGATATTTTACGTCTGAGCTAGCTCTAGGCTACGTATGGCTTAATTCTATTGATGAATCTCAATGAATTGGAACAAATTTACGTTAAATCAGAACGTATTGCAGAAGCATTCGTAGCGAGATTGCTCTGGTGCAAACGGGATCAAAGTGCATCCGCACAATCAGAATACCGATTAGGGTTTCTTTCCAGCTGAGCGCCACGCTTCAGTCATTCTTCCTAGATTGGTTGTAAATTCTGACCAGCCGAGGGCACTACCTGCAATCGCTTCATCCCACGATGCAGAGAGTACACCGTAGCTTAGCCCAACCACACCTAATCCAAAGAAGCCCATGCTGACCAGCACAACGGCTGCATTGGGCAACGCAACTAGGTCGTGAGTGATGACGAAGTAGCTGACAAAAAATGTTGAGATCCCCAACGCAGATGGAATGCCGCAAAATAGTGCCATTCGCCGTACCATTCGCCGACTGACTGCATCTGGAATGGACATACTAGCTGCAGTATTTTGACCCGAGCGATCGCTCTTCACTGCTTTAGCAGCCACCTTTTTAGCCTCCGACTTAGCGTCTGACTTTTTAGAGTCAGATTTTCTTTCTGGTTTGACCGGTGCTGTCGGAGTTTTCTTTTCAGGTTTTTTGCGGCTCTTGGTCGGCTCGAAGGGTAAGCGATCGCGGTTTACGGCATTCGCAGCATCTTTAGAATCTGATTGAGCATCAGGTTGGGGTTCAGGAGACATGCACTCTTCCTATCAGGTTTTAGTCCGCGCTATCCACGAATTCCGAGGCGGGTAATCAAAGCCCGATAGCGTCCCTGGTCTTGCTTCAGAATGTAGGCAAGTAAGCGCTTACGCTGACCGATCATCTTTAGCAAGCCCCGACGAGAGGCATGGTCTTTCTTGTTGATTTTGAGGTGGGCGCTGAGTTTGTTAATGCGCTCAGTTAGCATTGCCACCTGAACGTCTGCCGATCCGGTGTCGGTTTCGTGAATTTGGTACTCGTTGATGATTTCGTGTTTGCGCTCTTGCAGCAGTGCCATGATTAGGTTAAGCCGTCTCTTTAATACAGATACAATCAACCATGTTATCACAGCCTTTCGCTACAATCGTTAGCGCCCAAAACTAGAGAACGCCTGATTTTTAACTTCAGTCGCCTCAGCGGACTTTGGCTCCTCGATATTGAAGCTCTACCGTAGGTTGATGAGGCGATCGCTCTACTGGCTGACCCAGTTCACAAACAGCCCCACGATATTTCCCTAAAACAACTTTCTCGGCTGGATTCTGCTCTGCATCCGTCTTTATCGTTGAAATAGTTTCTACAGCTGAAGTCGAAATAGTGGATGCTACAGCATCACTGCCATCCCTAGCTCTACTGGAAGGAGCCACATCTTCACGACGGGAAAACAAGAAGTCTAGGATAGCCGCCCATTTGACGTTAGCCAAAAGCAGCACGACTAACGAAAGCTGCACTTCCCAGGGCGACAAAATCAGCGTGAAAGCCAGACCAACCAATCCAACTGCAAATGCAACGGTCGCAGTTTCTGTGGAGGTATCTTTGGCAGCCTTGAATACACAGCCTGATCCCAAAGTAACTGTCAGTGGAACAAGGAATAGCAAGGACATTTGCTCAACCCTCTATGTTGCACCGTAGTATAACGAGTCACTTTATTAAAGTACAACGGTTTGTTTGGGATTGCTCACATTTGGCTTGAGGTCGAGCTGTTACTGCACCCTTGGCGATCGCCAGTCTTCCGAAAAAATCGCATCAAAGCATTAAATAAAATCTACAGCCTTAAGATTGTGTATGAGATTAAGACCTTATTGTAAAGGTTCGCACCTTTTGACTTTTAGCTTATGGCCTCTTCAAACGACTCTACTAGCGCTAGCAAAGACCAGCAGCATCCGCTTTATAAAAGCGATCGCGACATTATCAATAGCCTTTTAGCTGGCGAACCCAATGACTATAACCTGGTAGAACTTGCCCGGCTCCGCATTCGCTATCGGGGCTTTCCAGGAGCACGTGACATTCAGGCAGATCTGGAAAAGGTGCTAGAACAGTGGCAGCTTAGCGAAACTGCGCTCTACGAAAAAACTCGCCAGATTCATCAAATCGCCAAAGTTTACAAAGGGCGAGGCAGCCAGCGGGAAGACTGGAGTTAAGCCATTTCTATCTGGTTTTATCAAAACACCTCGGACAAACTCAGCATGATCAGTAAACTGTCGTGGCAATCTTCGAAATCTAACCCGCCCAAACCCGCTGTTTCAGCTTCGTCTAGTGAAGAAGAATCGTCCTATGTCGATTACTTTTACGACGAACCAGGTAGCGCACCAGGGACGCTCAACATTGAAGATGATGCCCCGATTCCCAATATCATCCTGATTGACTACAACGAAACCAAGGCAACCCGCGTTCACCTTCCCACACCAGAAGCTTCTGCCCCCTATCTAGATACCGAGTCAGTATCGTGGGTAGATGTGCAAGGGTTAGGCAGCGAAGAGGTGTTGAGGCGGTTGGGGGATGTGTTTAGCCTTCATCCGATGGTGTTGGAAGATGTTGTCAATGTGCCACAGCGCCCAAAGGTAGAAGAGTATGACCAGCAGTTGGTCATTGTTGCCCGAATGGTGATGCCCTGCGACGATGGCAAAGGCTTTGTTAGTGAGCAGGTCAGTTTTATTTTAGGGCCGCACTACTTGTTGACGGTGCAAGAGGAGCCTGAGCTAGATACGTTCAACCCGGTGCGCGATCGCATTCGTACCTGCAAAGGCACCATTCGCAAACACGGAGCTGATTATCTGGCTTACACCCTGCTCGACACGATCATTGACGGATTCTTTCCCGTTTTAGAGCGCTATGGCGAACAAATTGAGGATTTAGAGGACGAGGTTGTAATGAGACCGACTCGTCAAACACTCGAAAAAATCTACGCCTTAAAGCGCGAATTGCTTACCCTACGTCGGTCGATTTGGCCTCAACGAGACGCAATCAACTCCCTGATTCGTGATGGCAGTACCCTGATTAGCCCAGAGGTGCTGATTTATCTAAGGGATTGCTATGACCACGCGGTTCAGGTGCTAGACATGGTAGAAACTTACCGAGAACTGGCAGCAAGTTTGATGGACGTGTACCTCTCATCAGTCGGCAACCGCATGAACGAGGTGATGAAGCTGCTGACGGTTATATCCAGTATTTTCATTCCGCTCACTTTTATTGCTGGGGTATACGGGATGAACTTTAATACAGAAAAATCACCCTGGAATATGCCAGAACTGAACTGGTACTGGGGCTATCCAGTGGCAATGCTACTGATGGGGACGATCGCTGCTGGTCTCGTCTACTTTTTTTGGAAGCGGGGCTGGTTTGAAAACTTCTCGGGGATCAAGGAAGATTAGGCATCCCCCCAGTTTTGCCTAATCTCCTTCTAAAAACACTGTCATCTGCCATTCGCCGCCAATCTTCTCAAACAACGCCCGGTAGCCCGAGGGAGTGTAGGAGTAGCGACTGGAAACATAGCCCCGCAGTCCGTTAGGCGTAATAATGGGTCGCCAGCCCTCAAAGGTTTCTAGTGATGCACGCTCCTGATCAGATATTCCCCGCTGCCAAACCTCTGAATCATGCCTGACAATTTCGTTCGATAAAACGTCAATCACTGGGCTAGAGGAACTTGCTGCCTGACGCACATTGACATTCTCACCCACAATAAAGATCTCTGCGCCCGTCTCAATATAGGTTGAGGCAAACACATTTGGGCAAACCCAGGTTTGAGAATCTGCATCCGCTTCGAGACTACGAGCTAACGCATAGACTACGCAACCTGGAGCGATCGCCCTTTCTATCTGTTGCCAAAACGGAGCATCGGGATTATCCACGTTTAGATCGTTTGCAGTTAAAGTCGTTGCTGCAAAGGTCGGTAGCCCTCCCGCAGGAATAATCGAGCGAATAAAGACAGAGTCGCGATCGCGAATTGCCTGCTTGAGCCGCTCACGAAATCGATAGAAATCGCTGCCAGGTTGAGCTTCATCCACCAACTCAAAAGTTTGTCGAGGATAGGACCCGACGCGGGACGCTACAGTCACAGAGGAATTACTCACTGCTTCCGCTTGTGCTTGAAGGGAGGGTTGGGTTGGGATGTGGGAGGAGCTAGCTACACTGAGCTGCGGTTTGCTGGCGCTGCTCCAAGAGACGATGGAGGTGCCACTGACGGTGGCAGAGACGGCGATCGCTCCCGCAATCAGGAAAAACTGAAAAGGTTTCATGATGTGTTCTTCCCAGGCAAAACATCGGATAGTTCCAAAGTATGATCCCTTTGAGTCGATCGCCCTCATCTATATAGCTCGTATATAGCTCGTATATAGCTCGTCCAACCAGGTGATTTTGCTTGAATAGGAGAAGCATTTTGAACGAAACCAAAATTTCACATCTAAAAGCGTTCTCCATTCAGCAACACCGATAGGATGCTGTAGGTGGTAGGATTTCTACGACATTGACTATTCCTTCCTTAAATCCCCATCGCTTCATGGATCTAAAATCCCTTATTCGAGACATTCCAGACTTTCCTAAGCCCGGCATTCTGTTTCGAGATATTACAACTCTGCTTCGTGATCCCGAAGGGCTACGCTACACCATCGATCATTTGGCAGAAAAATGTGCCGATTTATCAGCCGATTACATTGTAGGTATGGAGTCGCGCGGGTTCATCTTTGGCACTCCATTGGCTTACAAACTGGGGATTGGGTTCATTCCGGTTCGCAAACCCGGTAAGCTACCCGCCGCCGTACACTCCGTGAAATATGAGCTGGAATATGGGATGGATTGCTTGGAAATACACCAAGATGCTTTTCACCCCGGCAGCCGCATTCTGATTGTGGATGACCTGATCGCGACAGGTGGCACAGCGGCTGCAACGGCAAAGTTAATCGAGCAGTCTGGCTGCGAATTAGTAGGTTTTGGTTTTATCATCGAGCTAACGGCTTTGGGTGGACGCGATCGCCTACCAAACGTACCAATCGTCACCCTGGTCGAGTACTAAATCCAGCTATCCGGTCAAATTCCTGATTGGGTAGCTTGCTTGAATCGTCTCCCCGTCAGCTTGAGCGCATGACTCACACTAAATTTCCTCCCGCCCAGCAGCGTCTTAAAGCCTTTCGCGATCGCTCCATCCGCTTCATTACAGGCGAAACTACGTCTTACATTGTGAAGCGGCTTCTGCAAGCTCTATTGACGCTGTTGCTGGCCTCAGCTCTGAGCTTTTTTATCATCCAACTGGCTCCAGGAAACTTTCTGGACACGCTGCGACAAAATCCTCAGATTTCGGAGGAAACAATCAATTCTCTAGAGGCGCAGTTTGGGTTAGATAGACCCGCGATCGAGCAGTATTTTCTGTGGCTTAAGCAAATTGTGACTAAGGGAGACTTTGGCATTAGCTTTGCCTATCAGCGCCCAGTTTCTTCACTCCTGTGGGAGCGGATTCCGCCAACGCTGCTGCTGTCGATCGCCTCGATTATTATCACTTGGGCGATCGCCATCCCTCTGGGGATTGTAGGAGCGGTGCATCAGAATAAGAGGAGCGATCGCATCCTGCGGGTGATTAGCTACATCGGACAAGGCTTCCCAACCATCATCACCGGCTTGCTGCTGCTGTTTTTTGCACAGCTCACCTCTCCTCTATTTCCAGTTGGCGGCATGACTAGTATCGATCACGCTGACCTTTCCCCTATTGGCAAGCTCCTTGATATTGGTTGGCATCTGATCTTGCCAACCCTCGCATTGAGCATTACTGGATTCGCTGGACTACAGCGCATCACACGAGGAGAACTGTTAGACGTACTGCGGCAAGACTACATTCAGACTGCTCGTGCCAAAGGGTTGCCCGAAAACCGCGTGATCTACGTTCACGCACTTCGCAATGCGATTAACCCATTGATTACACTACTGGGCTTCGAGTTTGCCAGTCTGCTAGGTGGCGCATTCATCACCGAAAATTACTTTAACTGGCCTGGCTTGGGACGGTTAATCTTGCAGGCAGTTACTGCTCAAGATCTCTATCTGGTCATGGCTAGTCTAATGATGGGTGCAGTGATGCTAATCTTGGGCAACTTGCTGGCAGATTTGCTGCTCAAAGTTGTTGATCCCCGCATCAAGCTCAAGGACATTAACTAGCACGCTGCAGAAAAACTATGTCACAGGTCTTTTACCTGGTTCGTTCCAGGGTAGATGGTCAATACCTGGTTGCCCATCCTAAACCAACAAATTCGCCTGCTCAAGAGCAGTCTGGTCAACCCAACAGCGGATACTTGCTGATGTTTCAAGAACATTTTGACGCGCTTAGCTATCTCAACACTCACGGTGCGGCAGTAGCAGATCGCTTTGCCGTAGAGTCGATCCCAAATACTCAGTTGAACGGTCTGCTCAAACGTTGGGGATTCATTGGCATCGGCGTTGTCAAAGATCCCTTACTGCCCCAAATTGAATTTCTGTCGCGCACTGCCTGATTTCTCTGAAAACGTATCGGCAGAAATGTAACTCAAGTAACAGAATAAAAGGAATTATTAACCCTTGCAGATCAAGCAGACTGGCGGCATTTTGGTAGGATCAATCTGGACTGCCTAAATACCAGTGCTTAAATGCTGAATATGCTAACGCTAGAAGCTACCAGATCTCATCAACAGGATGTCAGGTTAGGGCGGGTCTTGGTTGTTGAGGATGAAGAGTTAATTCGTGAAACTGTTGCTTTGGCTTTGAGTGAGGAAGGGTATGAGGTGCTGACTGCGGAAGATGGCCGCAGCGCCTTGGATCTCGCCTGTAAGTCTGAAGAAGGGGGCTACCCTGAGTTTTCATCTTTAGATCTAATCATTTTAGATTTGATGCTGCCTTACGTGAATGGGTTAGACCTTTGCCGTCTGATTCGTCATGAAGGCAATAGTGTCCCTATCCTCATGTTGAGCGCCAAGGGTAGTGAGACCGACCGTGTGGTTGGCTTAGAAGTTGGTGCAGATGATTATCTAACCAAACCGTTTGGAATGCGTGAACTGATTGCTCGCTGTCGAGCGTTGCTTCGCCGCCATCGTCATGCTCATCCCCAGCCGGAGGAAACCACTCTAAAGTTTCAAGACATTATTCTGTATCCACAGGAGTGCCGAGTCACAGTACGTGGCGAAGAAATTAGTCTTTCCCCTAAAGAATTTCGGATTTTGGAGCTGTTTATGAGTCATCCCCGGCGGGTCTGGTCGCGTGAACAGCTTATTGAGCGAGTCTGGGGTCCAGACTTTATGGGAGATAGCAAGACGGTGGATGTCCACATTCGCTGGTTGCGCGAGAAGTTGGAAGTTGACCCCAGCCATCCAGAATATTTGATGACTGTGCGCGGGTTTGGCTACCGATTTGGTTAGATTCACGATATGTAGAGTGTCTACTCAGGAAATCGCAGTAAGCTAATTGTGGGTTTAACCACAATCGTTTGCAATTATTTGCAATTGAGTTAGCTGTGCGAGTCCTGTGTTTCTTATTAGGATTGATAGTTGGGTTAGCTCTCTGGAGGTGGCAGCGATCGCGCTACAATGTCCGGCTCAAGAAGCTTTTAGGGGATGTAGACACTGATATTGCTACCTCTGCCTTTTCCTCTACTTCTCAGCTAGCCCTAGCAATCACCCACAGCCAGAGAGACCGTTGCCAATTAGAGCAGCAGGTTGAAATTTATAAACAGATCTTGCAGATAGCTCCCATTGGCTACCTGCAAGTAGACGATGAAAACCGATTGCTCTGGTGCAATGTCAAAGCCCGTGAACTACTGGCAATGGCTCCAGACCAGCAGTCAAAGCCACGTTTGCTTTTGGAGGTAGTTCGCTCTTATGAATTAGACCACCTGATCGAGCAAACCCGCGAAGCTAAAAATCCTTGTACAAGCGACTGGACTTTCTACCCAGTTAGCCCTGATCCATCCCAGTTGTCACAGCAGCAAGCTTATGCGCTGCGGGGTTACGGATTACCTTTGCCTACCGATCAGGTTGGCATTTTCCTGGAAAATCGGCAAGAAGCCGTTACCCTAGTGCAGCAGCGCGATCGCTGGGCATCGGATGTAGCCCATGAGTTGAAGACACCGCTCACCTCAATTCGCCTCGTCGCTGAGACACTTCAAACTCGATTGGAGCCACCCCTCAAAGGTTGGGTCGATCGGTTAATTAATGAAACTATTCGCCTCAGTAATCTAGTTCAAGATTTACTGGACTTAGGCCAAATTGATCGGAACACTCCAGGGGCTTCCCTTAAAACCAGAACAACTGATTTAGTTGAACTCATTTTTTCTGCCTGGGCTAACCTTGAACCTCTGGCTCGAAAGAAGCATTTGCGGCTAGACTATTCTGGACCAGATCGGTTGCTCATGCAGCTTGACGAGCCGCGTATGTATCGTGTTTTGTTCAACCTACTTGATAACAGCATCAAATACAGCCCGCCTCGTCAACAAATTCGGGTGCAGGTAGGAATTGAAGCACTGAGCCAGGGCTTATCCGAACCGGACGGGTATGTAGCCAATCAACAAATTCGTTTAGAAGTAATTGATGCTGGCCCTGGTTTTCCAGAAAATGCTCTGTCTTATGTATTTGAGCGATTCTACCGCGCTGATCCGTCGCGATCGCACAGCGTCCCACTCCGTGTTTCAAATGTAACATCGGTAACCGACCCAACCCAAGACTCCGGTCATGATCAGGTTGATCTAGGAGAGCGAAACAGCAGCGGACTGGGTTTAGCCATTGTTCGCCAGATTGTAGAAGCTCACGCTGGGTCAGTGAGTGCAAGCAACCACCCAGATACAGGAGGAGCTTGGCTACAGGTTTGCCTCCCCTGGCATCAACCCGAACCAACCTCAAAAAATAAAGCTTCTTAAGCAACAAAGCTTCTGGATCTATTCCACTTCCTGTAATATTTGTACATATCGCGCTGGCTTCGGCTTGCTGTTAACCTACTAATGAGTTCTCTGTTCATTCGGCACACTACCTATGGATGAAAGACTGCAAAAAATTCTCGCGCAGTGGGGAGTCACCTCACGACGGGGGGCTGAGCAGATGATCCTAGAAGGGCGTGTTCGGCTTAACGGGAGCGTAGTTCAGCTTGGGCAGAAAGCAGATCCCAATCGCGATTGGATCGAGGTAGATGGTAAATTACTCCAGCCCGAATCGCGTCCAGAATTGATTTACCTGCTGCTACATAAACCTGCTGGAGTAGTGACGACCTGCAACGATCCTCAAAACCGTGAAACTGTTCTTGATCTGCTGCCTCACCAGTTGAGACAAGATTACAAGGTGTATCCAGTGGGGCGGCTAGATGCAGATTCTACAGGCGCACTGCTACTGACTAATGATGGCACTGTAACGTTTTGCCTGACCCATCCTCGGCACTCGGTGCCTAAAACCTATCATGTTTGGGTTCAAGGTCATCCCCCCGAGTCTGCTCTAGAAGCGTGGCGAAAGGGCGTAATGTTGTCAGACAGACTTACTTTGCCTGCTGAAGTTAGAGTCTTAGAATCAGACAAAGACACTCAAACACTCCTGGAAATTGTGTTACGAGAAGGACGAAATCGACAAATTCGGCGGGTAGCAGCTCAACTGGGGTTTCCAGTTCTCCAGCTTCATCGAGTTGCGATCGGCTCCATTCAGCTTCAGCAGTTGCCCAGCGGGCAGTATCGTCCACTGCAAGATACTGAAATCAGTTTTCTGAAAACTCAGGCTAGTCAGTTCCAGCAAGAGTTGCCAAATCCAATAGTGGTAGGTCGCTAGATATCGAAGGGTATGGAAGTTATGAATAAAGATATAGTTTCTCAAGCAGAGCAAAATCAGTCAGATAAGTTATCAGAAATCGGAGCTTACCTCAGACAAGCTCGCGAAGAACGTCTGCTGACTTTGGAGCAAGTCGCTGCAAAAACGCTAATTCAAGCTCGTCTGTTAAACGCAATTGAACACGGCAAGCTACACCAATTACCTGAGCCTGTTTATATTCGAGGCTTTATCAAGCGCTATGCTGATGCTCTAGGGTTGAGTGGAGCGGAGGTTGCTAATGCTTTTCCAGCGGGTTCTGGATTGCGGGCAACCCAGCCTTCCTGGAAAAATTCTCCTGCGGCTCAACTGCGTCCGATCCATCTTTACCTGATTTATGTTTTGTTGATTGTGGCAGCCGTAAGCGGATTGTCCTACCTGATGAGCCGCTCTGCCTCCTGGGTGAGCGCAGAAACAAATAATGTGATTCAAGCTCCTGCGACTGAGACGACCACCCCTGAAGCCTCTCCAACGGCAAGCCCTGCACCTCAAGCTACAACGCCTGCTGCCTCTGATAAACCTGTGCGAGTCGCAGTTACTTTGACTGAGCAGTCTTGGTTACGAGTTGAGGTAGACGGGCAAACAGACTTTCAGGGAATTTTGCCAGAAGGGACGGAGCGCACTTGGACAGCAGATAGCCAGCTTACAGTGCGGGCTGGCAACGCGGGCGGCGTTCAAGTTTCGTACAACGACAGTAAACCCGAAAGCATGGGGGCTGCAGGCAATGTTGAGGAGGTAACCTTCTCTGCTAGCCAAGATTCAGCAAGTTTGCCAGTAACAGCACCGTTGCAGTAACACCGATGCTGCTATTGCAATTAGAACTTGCACTTAAAACTGACGCAAAGCACTATGACGTTGCCTTCTCGCTGGGGGCACGTCCATAGGTTTCGGTGAGAATCCGCAGGCGATCGCTCCAACCCGACCACAATGCCTCAGACCGATAGCGCCATTCCCAGTTGCCAGCAGGTTGTCCAGGGCTGTTCATCCGTGAGTCAGAACCAAGCCCCAGAATGTCTTGTAAGGGGAAGATAGCGCGATCGCCCACAGAACTCATCGCCAATCGGATCAGATCCCAGTGGATTCCATCTGAACTCGTGCAGCCTAGATAGCGAAATAGGTTTTCGCGCTCGTAATCCTGCAATTCCTCATACCACCCAACAGTGGTGTTGTTGTCGTGAGTACCTGTGTAAACCACATAGTTTTGCCCGTAGTTAAACGGCAAATAGGGGTTATCAGGACCGCCACCAAAGGCAAACTGGAGAATCTTCATCCCTGGAAACTGAAACTTATCCCGCAACGCTTCTACGTCTGGCGTAATTAGCCCCAAATCTTCTGCCAAGATGGGCAGGATGCCTAACTCTCTCTCGATCGTCTGGAAAAGCTCTTCTCCTGGCGCATCAACCCACTCACCATCAATGGCAGTCGTTTCACCCTGCTTAACCGCCCAATAAGCGCTGAAGCCCCGGAAGTGGTCAACCCGCGTCAGGTCAACATAATCTAACATTGCCTGAAAGCGCTGTAGCCACCACTTAAAACCTCGCTCCTGCATTGCTTCCCAGTTATAAATCGGGTTACCCCAAAGCTGTCCAGTAGCGCTGAAGTAGTCGGGAGGCACCCCTGCCATCAAAGCAGGTTCCAAAGTTTCAGGATCAAGATGAAAAATCTGAGGATAGGCCCAAACGTCAGCACTATCATGAGCTACGTAAATGGGCATATCGCCAATGATAATGATGCCGCGTTCGTTGGCATACTGTCTCAGATGCGACCACTGGCGGAAAAACTCAAATTGCCAGTACTTGTGACGAAAGATTTCAGCGGTCAGCTGTCGCTGCCATTGCTCCATTGCTTCAGGCTGGCGGGTGGCGATCGCTTCATCCCACTGATGCCACCCCTTACCCTCATAAGCCTCTTTCAACGCCATGAAGAATGCATAGTCGTCTAGCCAGAAACTCTTCGCTACACAGAATGCATCAAATTCCTGACGCTGCTCAGCAGAGGCATTCGCACTAAAGTTTTTTGCAGCCTGAACCAGTAGAGGAGTTTTAACCTGAGACACCAAATCGTAATCTACCCGATCCAGTGGAAACTCCGGCAGGTTAGCAAAATCGTCCTCACTTAGCAAATTTTGCTCTCGTAGTAAATCCAGGCTGATCAGCATTGGATTACCCGCCATTGACGAGTAAGACATGTAAGGAGAGTTGCCGTGCCCAGTTGGACCCAAAGGCAGGATCTGCCAAATCTGCTGTTTACTGTTGTGTAGAAAATCAACGAACTGATAGGCTTCTGATCCTAAATCTCCAATACCGAATCGGCTCGGTAGAGAGGTCGGGTGAAGCAAGATACCACTGGCTCTTTGAGGCATGGGCAAGGGCGGAAAGTAAATAGGACAACTGCTGAGATGCTTGCTTAGACGGGGACGGGTGCCCGTCTAACGCATTGACTGTAACATGTCGCCCTACCCCCAAAACTAATTCGCTAGATATATTCCGCAGCCTGTTGAGTGACATAAATTTTGACTGCTTCCTAAGCTAAAAACTCAAGTCTTATTTGAGGTATGAACTGATAACATCTCACGTAGCTGTGTTAAGATACATGGCAATTATGAAATCTGTGTTGAAGAGGTAGGCTCATTTATGGAAGCGGCACTGCTGTTGGCAAAGTTACCCGAAGCTTATGCAATTTTTGATCCTCTAGTGGATGTTTTGCCTGTAATTCCCGTCTTTTTCTTCCTGCTGGCTTTTGTTTGGCAGGCTGCGGTTGGTTTCAGATAATCTCAAAACAAGCAAATTTAAGCTCTAGATAGTTTGAATAAATGGTTTTGAATAGATAGTTTGAAGCGGTTCTCATTAATTAATTGAGAGCCGCTTCAAACTTTTAAACGGAATATAAGCTGTGAAATTTTATGCAGCTCAAAGAACTTGATGGGTATAAGCGTGTTGCTTGACGTTGTCCTCGTTTTTGATGATGCGCTCAGAATTCAAAACTCGTTTGCGCTCCAAGGAGAAGTTGAAGTCTTGTCGAGTTGTCCCTTGGAGAATGTGCTCAGTCGCAGCAGGGCGAGTTTTGTAAGTGCGGGCAGCGGCGATCGCCCGGTTAGCAAATTCGTCACAAAACTGAGCCTCCGCTGGAAAACTGGTCAGCATTTGTGGCTCACCCTCAACTAACACTGACCCTAAAGTGGTAGCACAAGCCAATTCATAGGAGGTTGGAATTCCCTTCAATATTGCCTCCAGTGCTGCCGAGGGAATCGGTTCCGCGACTTTGACCTGGTGAATTTCACCCTCTTCTTTGATGAAGCAAGTAGCTAAACCAACCACTACATAATCATCTGTAGAGAGGTCTGAAGGGTTGGAATTGGTGGTCGTAGTTGTCATAGCCTAAATAGCGCCCTCGCAGCATTGCAATTCCTTTGCATTCTACCGTGTCCGACTCTACAGGCTTGTGTCAGCTTCTAAAGCTGTTACAAAATCGGCTGATATATGACGAGATTTGCAAATTTTTTACAAAGATTCGGAAATTACACGGACTTCGGTTAGTCCTCAATGGAAGAATGAATTGCTTGTAGTTCCGCTCTAACTCTAACTTACGGGTGTTTCTGCTCACTTGATGTTTCCCTGAACCCGTTTGCAGGCAGGGATGAAGGTTTCAGTACTTATACGCTGACATCTATCGCTAAGACACATTATCAAGTGACACATGGATAGATGTGTCAAACGCCAAGGCGAAAGACACTTAAATCATAGACTCCGATACTCAAAATCCCCTTAGACCGAGAACGCTGGACTTAGTTCCGCTTGATCGTGTCTCTCTTGAGCCTATATACCCCGAGGATAGAATGAACACGCGCCCTTCTAACCGTCTGAGCCGTCTAAACAAAAGTTGCAAGAATGGAAACAGCCTGAGCAGTACAGCAAGTGCCTGCCCTACCTGCTCGGTTCATCGGACTCCAACGCGCTGGCAGCCAAAGCAGCGTCGGTCTTGTAACGTGGTTAGTCGTAAGCCGGTTGAGTTGAGCCAGACCGATCGCAATACGCTCTTGCGACAGCAGGCAATGAATCGGGTGCAGCAAGGCGATCGCCTTGGAGCGATTGAAATTTTTAACGAACTCATTGAGCGCCATCCTGACAACGCGACTGATTACAACAACCGAGGACTGGTTTATTTTCAGAATGGTCAGTTAGAGGAAGCGATCGCCGACTACGATACGGCCCTAGACTTAAATCCTTGCCTAGACAGCGTTTACAACAACCGCGCCAACTATTACGTCACCCAAGGGCTGTACCTGGATGCAATCTTGGATTACGAAATGGCGCTTGAGCTAAACCCTAGTAATGTCCGTGCCTGGATCAATCAGGGCATTACCTTCCGTGACCTACAAATGTATGATCGTGCCGTTGAAAGCTTTGACTTGGGGCTACACCTGGGTCGGCTAGAAGGACACATTTATGCTGAGCGAGGACGCACTTACCATCTTTGGGGTGATTGGAATTGTGCTGCGGCTGACTACCAACGGGCGATTGACTGTCTCCCCGAATCTGCTGCCTCTACCGCCAATCCATCTGTGCGTTTGCGCCACCAGGTAGAAATCTGGCTGGATGAGCTGCTCCGTCCCTTGGAATTCTAGATGAGAATTCCGTCCCCAGGTTCTACCTGGGGATGCCTACAGCGAGGCTCTGCCTCCTGAAATAGATAAGAGGCAGAGGGCTATAACAAGAAAAGCTTTGTCCTGAAAAACGTTGCTCTTGCTAACTAGCGATCGCCTGCTCCAAATCCTCAATCAGGTCTTCAATATTTTCCAAACCGACCGATAGTCGCAGCAAATTTTCAGGGGTTTTGGTATCTGCCCCTTCGATTGAGGCTCGGTGTTCGATCAGGCTTTCAACGCCTCCCAAACTGGTTGCGCGAGTGATGAGACGCAATTTTGCCGCTACTGCAAATGCCTGCTGTTTGTCGCCTTTAACCTGAAACGAGAGCATTCCGCCAAAGTTTCGCATCTGCTGAGCGGCGATCGCATGACCTGAGTGCGTTTCCAATCCAGGATAGTGAACCGCTTCAACTGCAGGGTGCTGACTGAGAAAACGAGCGATCTGCATGGCATGGTGAGAATGCGCCTGCATTCTCCAGGGCAAGGTTTGAATCCCTCTGAGTGTCAGCCAGCAGTCGAATGGAGCTGCCACTGCGCCGCCTACAGTTTGAATATGCCGAACTTTGTCAAAAAACTCAGACTCTGCCTGCGCTACCACTGCCCCACCCAACACATCACTATGTCCGCTCAAATATTTAGTGGTTGCGTGAATTACTAAATCAGCCCCTTGTTGAAGTGGCTGTTGCAAAATTGGAGTCGCCCAGGTGTTGTCACAAGCGCAAACCGCTCCAACCTGATGGGCAAGATCAGCAACTTTGCCAATATCTGTCACTCTTAGCATCGGATTTGAGGGTGTTTCAATCCAAACGAGGCGAGTGTTGGGTTGCAAAGCCTGCTGTACCTGCGTGGGATCGGTCATGTCTACGAATGTGACTGACAGTCCCCAAGGGACAAACATCGTTTTCAGCAATGTTGTGGTTCCGGTGTAGGCATCACAGGGTGCAATTACGTGATCACCGGGAGCAAGCGCTTGAAAGATGCTCATGGTTGCCGCAGACCCGGATGCAAACGCCGCTGCCACTGTTCCCCCCTCTAAGGCAGCAAGACATTGCTCTAGAGCTGTTCGGTTAGGATTGCTGGTGCGGGTGTAGATATAGCCTTGGGGATAGCTGCCATCTGCTGCTCGCTCAAATGTCGTTGATAGCTGAATGGGAGGAGCGATCGCCCCCGTCGTAGGATCGACCTGACGACCTGCATGAACTGCTAGCGTCTCAATTTGCATGGCACATTGCTCTGAATAAAGTTGAACTGTTTGGTCAAATGGTAGGGGGTAGGAGGGGGGCTTCTCTGCCTCCCTCCTACCCCTTCATCCCTCATCCCTTATTCTCTTTCCCTGTTTTATGTTCCTTTTCCTATCTAAGCTACTGCCCCTGTTCGTTTACCCGTTGGGATTATCCTGTTTGCTGCTGCTGCTGGCTTTAGTGCTGCTCTGGCGCAAGCCAAGACTTGCCGCGTTGAATATCGTTTTGGCGCTGGTGCTATTGCTAGCTGGGGGCAATACCTGGGTCGCCAACCAACTTGTGCAATCGCTGGAATGGCAGCATATTCCTACCTTTAGGCTACCAACAGCAGATGCGATCGTGGTCTTGGGCGGCGGGATCAAGCCCGAAACACCTCCTCGCCCCTGGGTAGATGTGAGTGAGGCAGGCGATCGCACCCTTTATGGCGCACAACTCTACCGGGAAGGCAAGGCACCCCTTGTGATTCTTAGCGGTGGTCGAATTGATTGGAAGGATGGTGGTCCGCCAGAGTCAGCCGATATGGCAAAAATTGTTGAAGCACTGGGTGTGCCAGCAACGGCAATTTTGCAAGACCCCAGTTCGCTTAACACTTATGAAAATGCGGTTAATGTCCGCCAAATTTTGCAGGAACGCAATTTGAATCGGGTGCTGCTAGTGACTTCGGCAATGCACATGCCGCGATCGCTAAAAATCTTCCAAAAACAAGGGATCGAAGCGATCCCCGCACCTACTGACTTTTTAGTGACAGAGCGCAATGCTGAAGAAGCAAGCCAAACTACAGAGGGACTGGTCTTAAGCCTGATCCCCGACGCTGAGCCGCTGCAACAAACAACCCGCGCCTTGAAGGAATACCTGGGCTTAGTGGTTTACCGGTTGAAGGGATGGCTTTAGGGGCGTAGCAACCAGTTGACGAAGCTGTTCTCGAAAATCGAGATTCAAATACTGCCGCTGGATGGGCTGCCAATTTGCCCAGGCACGAATCCGATTTTCTTCAAGCTGCTCAGCTAGCGTTGGCAGTTGTTCTTGCCAGTTGAGCTGTAGTTCACTGGTCAAAAAGTCATTGAGGACAGCAGCATCTTGCAATTCCCCCAAAATTTCCTGCACAGCCTGAAATTCTCGCACCCGCAACATGAAAGTGGGTTCGTAGAAATCGGTGAAGAATTCAGTTTGATAGCGTACCCGCTTCATCTGTTTGCGAAGGTCGTGCAGCACTTCTGCTTGCTCATCTAGCTGTTGGTTGATATGTTCCGAATCGAGCAAAGTCGGTAGTTTGATTTCACCAGATTCTACCCAGGTGCTGAATAGCCAACCAGGATGCAGCAACAAATTACTGATCAAAGGTAACAACAGATCTGGCAAAACTTGCAGTAGCGGTAGCGGAGCGATCGCCCTATAGCTAGGTTGCTCTAACCAGCCTTTGAAAGATTGCTTGAATTTGCGGTACTGTTGGCTTTCAAATAATTTTTTAATTCGGCTAAATTGGCGATCGCGCTGCTTTTGTAAACTCTCTACAACCTGATCTAATTTCTTCTGTTCTTTTCCCTTCAACTGCGGGCGATAGCTTTCTTTGAGTGCTATCTCTAAAACATCTAGATCTCTAACCGCCCCCAAGCATTGAGCAATTTTTTTGATTTGGCGATCGCTTACTGCTTCCGGTAGATCTAAGGCAGGTTCAAATACCTGTAGGGCTGTCCTTAAGCGACGCATCCCCACTCGCATTTGATGCAGTGGTTCTGGATCGCTACCCTTCAACACATCTGATTCGTGTTTTATAGATTTCTTAAAATGTTTTTGAATTGCTAAATGAGCATAATCTTTTAATGTCTCATTTGCTTGAGCTTCCTGTGTTTTCATTGCTAGTCCCTGTTAAGTTCGTAGCTCACATCTAATTCTCTTTGGGCAGCGTGTCTTAGAGCGTAGCTGCGTACACAGAACACGTCCCAAAATATGCAGCTTCAAACAGAAACAGCATTAACTTCAGATTAATGAGCAGTCCTATTTAATTTATGAACGAGATAGTCTGTGAAAGCGCCTATTTGGGGACTTTCACAAACCATTTAGGATTGCTCATATGGTAACGCAGTGCCCTGAGGCTCCGTCCTCACACCTACGGACGTTTCCTTGCGCTAATCTTGAGCTAAGTCGCTACTGTGTTCTATTAAGTTGCTGAAATATTGCTAAATTGCACCCATGTCCGACCAACACTCCCTATTGATTCCTCAAGCGGCTCAGCCAGAGATTGAGATTTTTGCTAGCTACCGCATCACTTACACCTTTTATGAAGAAGTTCGTTTACGGCAGGCGTTTGAAGAATATTGTGAAGAATATCAGCAGTTAGCAAACCAGCATCGCCAGGAATTGATCAAGATGCAAAGCGATTTCAACTTGTTGGGTTGGTTTTACCGAGCCTGGAACAGGCGGTCATGACTCAACCAACTCCAGTTCGCTTTCGCGCAAGTGCGCCCTGAGTTTACCTGCAAACTTGACATGAATTGGAAAATTAGCGCTGATGGGCTTACCTTTCCATTCACTTGCAATCCCGATTACTTCGCCTTCTTGCCCATTGATGTCAAAAGGCTCGTTTCGGTGTTCGGGGTGATGGTAGACAGTAACAGATTCTTTTACGCGAACGCGATCGCCAACTTTCATAAACTTTCGGTGTTCTCTCTCAAGTAGTCGCTAATGTTTACGTCTGAGTCAGCGCATTTTGCCTCAGCCTTGGATCAGACTCCTCATCCTTATCTTTGCATATAAGGTGACATGCACTCAAACCCCTTGTCCCATTGGGCAGCACTACTCACTAGACTGCTTGCGGGGAATCGCTGCCTGACAGAGACGTACAGCAATTCACACCATTTATGTAGGGGGTCTGCTTTAAGGGGAGGATTGAGAAGATGGCTGGAGCAGTCGTTCCCAGGTTCGGTTAAAGCTTTCGGGATTGATTTGTCGCCAAGCAGCAACGCCCGCTACCCCCAGTAGAAACATTAAGACTGCAAGCCCAAAAGCGATCGCCAGCGGACTCGCTTTCTGGCGAGAACGGGTTGCAGAATCGGTTGTTTCTAACTCAAATTCTTCCTCGTCGCCATATAGCAATGCTCTGGAAGATTCTGATAGTTCTGACTGACTGACGAGCGGTGCAGGTGGCAGTTTTGGCTCGAGCGGTTGAGGATACTGAGGTGAAACCTGACACTGCAACAGCACCACAGAAATGTTGTCGTGTCCGTTTTTCTCGCTGGCGAGCTCGATCCAGGCTTGAACAGCTTCGTCTAGAGTAAGCTCTCCCTTAAACAACTGGCGAGTAAGTGGCTCCCACGACTGCTCAACTCGATTGTGGTCGCTCAGCCCATCCGAGCAAAGCAGCAGCACACCATCCTCCTCCAGAACGAACCGCTGCACGACTGGATGTAGAAACTCACCATCCCGTGTGCCTAAAGCTTGAGTCAGGGCTCCAGCATCGGGTCGCTTTAAAGCATCTCGGTAGAGGCTGCGCCCCATCCGCACTTCCCGAGTAGCGACATCATCATCCACGGTGAGCGTGTGGCAATAGCGCGGAGTCAGCCAATAGGCACGACTGTCTCCCAGATGTGCTAGGTAAAGTTCATGGGTGTTACTCGTACCAGTTGGAGTCTCGATTTTCTGGGGCAGTTGCAGTGCCATCACCAGGGTTGTGCCCATGCGCTGACGCAATTCTCGTCCCTGAGTATCGTTTTGCGCGGCAATTAGGTTGTTGACCACACGAATGATTGCTTCTATTTGCTGAGTCACAACCTCTGGAGTCATCAGTTCTGGCTGCTCAGCAATCTCAGCCAGCAGTGCCCGAAACTGAAGCTGCAGAGAGCGCAGGGCAAGCTGGCTGGCAACTTCTCCACCTGCGTGCCCACCAATGCCGTCACACACGATCGCCAGATGGGGCAGCAGCTCACTAAACTGGGGCGGTTCAGCCGCATTCAGCGTGATTGGATAGCAAGCATCTTCGTTGTGTGTCCGTTTTGGACCCGTTGAGGTTGCGCCAGCGATGCTGAGCTGGAGGGGCTGCTGAGCTGCCTGTTCTAGCAAAAGCTGGTTGAGTTGAGTGGCGATCGCCCCAAAGGGGGAACTGCTTTGCATCGCCCCCTCCGCTTCCTTAGACGTAGCAGACTGCATTTGCTGACAAATCTTTCGTAAGGGTTGGATCAACGCTTCCTGTGAGTCATCAATCCAAGTCAACCAGACGTCTGCCAATTCTTTGAGCGATCGCGGACTGGCTGTCTCCTCTGTCGTGGATTCTAACCTCCCCTCATTTGGCTTAGCAGTCTCTAGCTCACTCGTATTTGACTCACCCACGTCTGGCTTAGTAGTATCCAGCTGATCAATCTCTGGCTCATCGCTGTAAAGCTCTCGCAGCCGCACTCGCCACCCCTCAATCCGCAGATTATCTGGAGTCAGGAGACTAGCAGCAACTCCCATCTCCTGAAGTGGAGTCCACAGTTGCAGAATTTGCCACAGCCAGTAAACCTGACGCACCGCTGTTCCCCGTGACCAAACTGTGGCGATCGCTGGGTAAAGCTTACCTGTCAGGTCAATAGGAGCATTCTCCAGCAGCATGGCTACGTCGCCTCCCTTGAGAGCGCAAAACCCAAACACTCCTGGTACATAAAGCCGTTGGGGATATAGGTGCAAGTAGGGCAAAGCTGCATCAGGTAAGCTCGATGGGACATCGGGCGATCGCCCCGGCTGCGTATCCAGCCAGATTCTAGGAGCCACCACGCCATATCTACCGTTTATCCGGGTTCCAGTCGGGATGTGGTTTACTGCCCCGACTGCCCATAGGTAGTTATAGAGCAGTGGCGTTTGGCAGCGATCGCAGATACGGCTACCGAGCGAATTATTGGAATGAAGGCACTCCGGGTTGGGGCATTCAATCGAAGAATGGGGACGGCTCATGCACTCAAACAAGACGAACAATTACCCTTAAAGATAAGCTGACATTGCAACGATGTAATACCGTTTCTACATGAAGCTGCATATTTTTGAACCTGCCCCGCGTATGCGAGGCAGGTTCAAAAATATGCAGCCTTAAAGTTGGTATAAAAAGTGGGTATAAACAAACGGAAGATAAGCTGACATCACTGTGATGTAAACAAACACTAAGTTAGATTGAAATGTGGGCAAGCTTACTCTAATCAAGCCTGTAGTGATTCTCTGAAGCTGAAATAGCGGAATTGCCATTGCTACCAGTGAAGTTATTGAATATCGACAGACCTGTGTATCGAGAGCTGAATATATGTCGCTAAGTCCCACAGTTCTTTGGCTGATTGCTGGTGTAATTCTCTGCATCATGGAGATGACTTTACCGACAGCATTTGTGGAATTCACGATGGGAGTCAGCGCCATTGTGGTCGGCTTGGTGGCGCTAGTAGTGCCCCACTTCGGGATTCAGGTTGTTCTCTGGCTAGCACTGTCTGTAATTCTCACTGTCTTGTCTCGCCGCTTTATTCCTCAAAGCAAACATCGGTTAATTGCTGATGCGACGGAAGCACAGACAATCACAGAAATTCTGCCAGGGCAAACAGGTCGAGTACTTTATGAGGGAAATTCCTGGCAGGCTCGTTGCGAAGATGATGAAATGGCGATCGCTCCCAACCAAAGAGTCTACGTCGTAGAACGTCGGGGCAACACACTTATCGTCATGCCAGAAAGCCTGTTGCGGGCACAGCCTCAGCAGTTTCCCTAATGAAAACCCAAAAATTGGAGGTTGTTTAACGTGGGTGACTTGGTAGGATTCTTAATATTTTTAGTTTTTGGTGGTACTGTTCTGACAAAATCGGTTCGCATCGTTAACCAGGGAAACGAAGCATTAGTTGAACGGTTAGGGCGATACAACGGTAGAAAACTTTCGCCAGGACTTAATTTCACGGTTCCTTTCCTGGATCGCATTGCTTACCAGCAAACCATTCGTGAGCGGGTGATCGACATTCCGCCGCAGCAGTGCATCACTCGTGACAACGTCTCGATTTCAGTTGATGCCGTCGTGTACTGGCGTATCATGGACTTGGAGAAAGCCTACTACAAGGTCGAGAATCTTCAATCGGCAATGGTCAATCTGGTACTAACTCAGATTCGCGCCGAGATGGGTAAGCTAGAGCTAGATGAAACCTTTACCGCTCGCTCTGAAATCAACGAACTGTTGCTACGAGAGCTAGACGTCTCAACTGACCCCTGGGGCGTTAAAGTGACCCGGGTTGAACTGCGAGACATTGTTCCCTCTAAAGCTGTACAGGAGTCGATGGAGCTCCAGATGTCGGCGGAGCGGCGCAAGCGGGCATCCATTCTCACATCTGAAGGCGAAAGAGAATCAGCCGTTAACTCAGCAAGAGGTAGTGCTGAGGCCCGCGTCTTGGAAGCCGAAGCTCGCCAAAAAGCAACCATCTTGGAAGCTGAGGCACAGCAAAAAACAATTGTTTTACGAGCACAAGCAGAACGCCAAGAGCAAGTGTTGCGGGCACAAGCAACGGCTGAGGCTTTACAAGTCATCGCGAGTACGTTGAAATCTGATCCCAATGCTCATGAAGCACTTCAGTTTTTGATGACTCAAAACTACATCGACATGGGTTCCAAGATCGGCACCAGCGGCAGCAGCAAGGTTATGTTTATGGACCCACGCAGCATTCCTGCTACGGTTGAAGGAATGCGCTCCATGATTGGAGATAGAGATAAGGACGAGCCAAAGATGTTTGGATCTTAGTCAGAAGTGTTATCGCTTGCGTGAGCCAGCTGGCATTCAGTACACAGCCCAAAAAACTCCAGAGTGTGGTAATAGATTTTGAAGCGGTAAGACTGGTGCAGCTGGTCTTCTAGATCGTGAACGGGGCATTCATTAATCGGAATAGATGCCCCGCACTGCAAACAGGTCAAATGGTGTTTGTCTTCCTGAATAGAACTGTAAAGCGATTCTCCGGTTGCTAACGTGCGAACCTGAATCACTCCTTCCAGTTTGAGCGCTTCTAAAGAGCGATAGACCGTTGCTAGCCCCATTCCTTCGTTGCGACTACGCAGCTCTACATAAATATCTTGAGCAGAAGCCGCTCGATTCAAAGTTCTAAGCAGGTTAAGAATCCGCTCCTGGCTGCGGGTACGCTGTTGGGCTTTCATGGCAAAGTAAGTGGTGTTTTAGTTCCTATGAAACCAGGATTTGCACTTAATTCTGATTTCAAGTTTAAGGGGCTAGAAAGAGGAGTTGGGGCTGGAGGCTGCGATCGCATTGCCTCATCTCAGTGCGTCATCTATTTATTACTAGAAGCCTTGGCAAATCTATAATCTCAAGATTTAATCCTTGGGGAACTAGCTATTACTAGATTAGATAATTAAACCTGTACTGAGTCTAGCTTTTCAGTAGAGATCTGATGAAGAATTAAAGAACTTGATTCAAAAATAATTAGTTAGAATAGGTAGGGTATAGCCTGAAGAGGCTTAAAAGCCGAAGCTTTAGCCCTATCCCCCCCACCCTCATACTAATTCAAGCAGACAAACCCCTAATACTCGACCGCGAAAACCGTTGACTACCTAAAGCTAGACTTTGAGGATTCGATCGCAAACTTTAAGCGGAAGTGTAGCTATTCTGCTGCACTTCCGCTTAAAGTTTAGAGCTATTCAGTTCAAAGCTCTTAGTCGAAATTCTAAGCAATGCCCCGATCGCCACTGGGCTTTGATCCAGCTTCAAACTTGGGAGCATAGGTTTGCAGCAAAGCACTAACCTGAGTAAGCACTTCGTCACCTGCATTTTTGCCCAATACTTGCCGTTCTGGGAAGAATTCTGGTTTATCTAGGTTGCGGGCGATCGCCTCACTCACCTGCTGAGCAATCAGCGTTTGAAGTTCGTCTTTTGCCCGTCCTCGTTGGTAGTCAGCACCCTCTTCAGTGGTGGCATAGAGCGGCGGCAGGCGGTTGAGCGCGTAGGCGGCGATGTCACCCAGGTCGAGGGTGACATCACTCGTGGCTTCAATTTCTGCGACGCGGGCGATCGCCTCCGTCAGTACCAACTCTTCCATTACGTTAATGAACTGCTTGCGGGGAACTGCAACCACTTCGCCGGTCAGCAAAGCTCCCATCAATCGATCCAACGCCATGTATTCTTCAATCGACAGCTCAGAGGCGGTGTCGCAGATGCGCCCAACTTCTGCTTCCATGGCAGGGGTCAGATAACCATCCTGTAGAGCTTGGTCAACAATTTTTTCGATACTCATAAAGTTTTTTACGCTCCACCGCGCCACTTGGGTGACAAACTTACAATCAATCTTCTTGAGTTTAGTTTGCCCCAGAATTTGGAAATCGCACGAAATCAGTCCGACTTAAGCTAATCTTAATTTCCGATCCGGTGTGAGATTACTCAAAGCCGTCGTATCGCCAGGGCGCTGGGTCAACAGCCAGTCCATGAACGTAGAGCCCCCAGTGTAGATGCGGTCCGGTGACTGCACCTGTTGCCCCGACAGCTCCAACCACCTGTCCAGGTTGTACAAAGTCGCCTTCTTGTACGTCGATCCGGCTTAGGTGCAGAAAAATGCTAGCAACGCCCTGTCCATGATCGATCCCAATAGTATTGCCGTGTAGCTGAAAGCCGTCAGATTCGCGCCCCACAAGGGCAATTCTCCCAGCGGCAGGAGCCATTGCTGCGGAACCGGTACCACCGCCGTAATCTACGCCGCGATGGTAGTAGTCTTGGGCAAATACACCGTTGTAGTAACGTCGAATTCCATACCCAGAGGTAATTTCACCCGCATTAGGGCGAATGAAGGGAGTCGTCCAAAACTTTTCGGGAGTGACCAGTTGCTTAAATTCAGCGACTCGATCAAATTCGTAATCGGTGCCCTCTACACCGCCGCCACGCAGGGTGATGCGCTGGGTAGGAAAGGAGCGATCGCGCAACCAAACTGCCAAATTGCGCTGGTCGCCTTCGCCATTCACCCGAATTTCATAACGTCCTGGTGCATCTAGTGGGGTGGTGGGCAACAGGGCGCGAAATCGATTGCTACCGATCGCGAAGGTTGGGTAGGTCGTCTGATTCATGGTGACAGTCGGGGCTTCGACATCAGCTGAACTGGTTTGCACGATGACTGCGATGGTATCGCCCAATTGCGGGCTATCAGGCTGAATCTGGACTTCGATGGCTTGGGCAGGAGTGATCAAAACCAGGATGAAGGCGATCGCTCCCAGCAAAGCACTGATGCCCAGACGGTGTTTCCACGACCAGCGACGATTCAGTCCAGCAGCAATTATTTGGTTTAATTTCAACTGAGATGTTACAGATGTTGGGTTGGAACGATCAAAGACACTCATAACGATCAAAGACACTCATAATGACGAGATGGGCGAATTGACTAGCTTGAAAGTTGCACAAACTTTATAGTTTCAACTTTATAGTTCAAGCTTTAGCCTGCTACGACTGAAATCGTCACTATGAACGTTACAGAATTTATGATTTGATCGGCAATTAGCGTGCTTCAGGCAGTTTCTACAAACTTACGGATTTCGGTGGCGATCGCCTTAGCTTCAGTCTGCAATAGGTCTGGATCGAAGCTGGAAATCACTTTTAGCTCTGCTTGGGGAGCTTGGGCAAAGACTTGATGACTGCGAATTGCTGCTGCGTCATCTTGCTCTCCTTGCAAAATCAGGATAGGCAGTTTTAGCCAGGAAATTTGGTCTTCGGGTAATAGTTCTGCCCGAATTTCAGACGCGCGACGGTTAAACAAGAGTTTGCAGGCAACAGGCGCTTGCATCAGTTTTTGGCGAAGCTGGAGCGATCGCTCGACCCATTCTCGCCAACCAAACACTTTGGCAAAGGGCAACAGGAGTTGTAAGAACCGATAAGCCAGTGGCGGTCGTCCAGTGAGCCAGCGTGACCAATGCCAGCGATCGCCCTTCCCTTCTAGCTGTACTCCCTCTGGCGCTAGCAATATTAACCCTTTCACCTGGTCTGGAAAGCGCAGCGCGTAGCTGGATGCAATCCACCCGCCCAGAGAATGCCCAACCAGGTAAACCTGACGTAATTTCAACGATTCCAGGTACTCCGCCAGACATTCCACCTGTAGCTCAACGGAGTAATGCAGTTCAGGGCGCTCTGATTCTCCAAACCCCAGCAAATCAGGCACTAGGCAATGGTAAGTTTGGCTCAAACGTTCCACCAACGGCAACCACTGGCTGCTGTCATTCCAAGAGCCGTGTAGAAAGACCAATACCGTCCCTTGACCCACTTCGCGCCAAAACAGTTGCCCTTGAGACAGTCGAATACGGGAGTTGCGGATTGGTAAGGTCATCCTAAACTACAAGGTAACAGCTAGACGGGTAATAGCCAGGTCAGGAATAGCCAGTTAGAGCCGCCAGTTAGTGATTCTAACAGTCAACCTATGTCATTTCAGAAAATGCTGTTGATCTTGAGATGCTGACACAACCTGGTCAGGCTAGGGTAGTCACGCCGCTGAAATAGTCTTGCAATTGCTGGTCATGATCGTGGGAGAGCTTACCTTGAGGCAGGCTTGATGGCTGAAACGCTCTTACGTCAAGAATTTCTAGCTTATCTTTGATTGACATTTTGCCTGTTACTTCCGCCTCGACTACCACACAAATGGAGTGAAATCGAGGATCGCGATCAGGTGCAGAGTAAACGCCGACCAGACGGCGGATTTTGACCAACTCCAGCCCGGTTTCTTCAGCGAGTTCTCGCTTCACTGCCGTGGGAATGTCTTCTCCCCAATCGACAATGCCGCCTGGTAGCCCCCAACAGCCATTATCCCGTCGTCGAATTAATACAATTTGTCCGTCGGGCATCACAGGAATGATGCTAGTGCCCGTAATCGGGTGACGAAAAATAATGCCCAGAGCGGTTTGGATGATTTGCCACAGCCGAAGCATAAGTGATGGTGCTACTAAAAGTGCTACGCCATAGAGAGTAAAGATGGAACAGGTAAAGTATTCACCCTGACACGTTAGCTAGATCTGCCAAAATTTCAGCCGCATGAGCTTCTGGCTTGACTTTGCGGTAGATCTTTTCAATTTTGCCGTCCGGCCCAATGATAAACGTATTCCGACTAATGCCCATGTATTCCTTACCCATGAACTTCTTTAGCCCATAGCTATCGTAGATTGTGGCAACTTGCCCAGCTGCATCTGACAACAGCGGAAACGGCAAGTTGTATTTAGTTGTGAACTTAGTATGCGCTTTGGCATCATCGGTGCTGATCCCCAGCACGACTACATCGTTGGACTGATAGTCCGGGTAGGCATCCCGAAACCCACAGGCTTCTTTAGTGCAGCCAGGCGTGTTGTCGCGGGGGTAGAAGTAAAGCACCACTCGTTTCCCACGAAAATCTGAAAGACTAACGCTGTTGCCTTCTCCGTCGGGCAGGCTAAATTCAGGAGCAGGATCGCCGGGGCTTAGGGTCATCTTTACACCTTGGTGCAGTCGGTTCGAAGGTAAAACAAATTTGGATCAGTTCTGATTTTAAGCCTTCTGTGGATGATTCAGTGCAAATACGTACTCCAAGCTTTCAGAAAAGCCCTTATGCTATTGCAGTCCCAAATTAGGTTATGAGGAGCCTGTGAAAGCAGTAAAGCTTTTTGCAAAGCAGCATAAAGGAGCAGCAACTACTGAACGTGAAGAGTTGCTGCTTAAGCGTGGCGTGGGTGTAGAAGGGGATGTTTATGCGATCGCCGGCAACCCCCGTCAGATTTTGCTTGTAGATACCCCTACCCTTGCTGAATTTGATTTGAACCCTGGAGATTTACGAGAAAATTTACTGATTGATGCACCAATCGAGTCCTTAGCTTCGGGGCAGGTTTTACAGGTGGGTCAGTCTGCTTTAATCCGGATTACGTTTCCCTGTGACCCCTGTTCTCAGTTAAATCAACTCAAGCCTGGACTTGCCACCCGAATAAAAGGCAAACGCGGGCTACTGGGGATGGTCGTTAGGGATGGCTTGATCAAGGTGGGGGATCAAGTGCAGATCAGTCCATACCAATTTTCCCCCCTGCCAGAAAATGCCAAAGGCAGGTTTACAGAGTTTGTGACGAGAATTCAGTCCGGTAAAGTCGTTAGCACAGCTCACTTGCTGATGGCACTGGGATTAGCTCGCAGCTATTACCGCACAATTCCAATTTTCTTGAAGAAGGCGGGCGATCGCCTCCCCATTCATCGCATCGTTGCCCCAGACGGTGGACTGATCACAAAACACATGCCACAGCAACAACAGGCGCTTGAGGATGAGGGCATTGGCGTTATCGAGGGGCGAGTGTCCCCTGATTTCTTCTGGGAACAGGCGCACTTTCATGACATTGGCGCTTTTTGAGATTAAGCAATGTCTCCAATTCTAATCTGGCTTGGGAAAGCGCCCGATCGGTGGCATGATATTGAATTAGGACAGCTCAATCCTGCCTATTCAGGAACTTGTAGCCTGAATGGTTTTAGAGGATGTCAAGAGTAATCATACTTAAAGTTGCTGGAGAGAAAAGTCTGAGTTCTAATTGTGAACTTTATCCTGATCATTAGGAATCAGCTTGCCTGTTCAGCAGATTTTTGCCAAAAGATTCAATCTTGAGATTGAGCCTTGCTGTGTTGAGTTGCTAATACCTGAGCGACGTGTTTAAGGAGAACCATGCTTAAGAGATACATTTGGCTTGTTGTGGTCACTGTATTTTTCGCTTTTCAATTGTTTACAGGAAGGGCGATCGCCGCTGAACTCGACCAAGCCACCCGCACCGTCAAACTAAACGAAGCAGGAGAAACGACTGTTCTCAGCCTGGAGCAGGTTTCTGAGGGCAAGCGCCTATTTAACTATGCCTGCGGTCAGTGTCACGTAGGCGGCGTTACCAAAACTGACCCCAATGTGGGTCTAGATCCAGAAGCTTTAGCGCTGGCATCGCCACCTCGAGATAACCTGGAATCTCTGGTCGATTATTTGCACGATCCCACGACCTATGACGGGTTAGAGTCTATTGCCGAACTGCACCCCAGCACTCAAAGCACAGACATTTTCCCTAAGATGAGAAACCTGACTGAAGACGACCTCGTTGCCATTTCAGGTCACATCCTTCTACAACCCAAAGTTGTAGGTGAAAAGTGGGGCGGCGGCAAAATTTACTACTAAATTTCTGCCAGCTCTCTGTCCGACCATTAGAAAAACTTGTTTTTCCTTGGGGCAGCCTCTACGTCTGCCCCTCTCTTTTAAGAATGTTCCAAGGCAATTACGGTAAAGCCTGCAAGCGTAAGCGGTCATTCCTGTGTCATGTTGCGTTCTACAGTTCGTTACCTGCTAATTCTGCTCATCGTGAGTGTTGGTCTGATTACCTGGAGCCTACCTACACAGGCAGCTACTCTAGACCCCTATGTCGTGAGATATCTGAAGGTTTCTGAGCCAATCGCTCTTGACCTGGACGAAAAGCAGACCAAATTGTTTTCTGCTGAAAACCTCTCTCAAGGCAAGCGCCTGTTTGAGGAAAACTGCAAAAACTGCCATGTGGGTGGGGCAACTTTGCCAGATCCACTCGTTTCTCTGTCAATTGAAGCCCTGCGAGGAGCCATGCCTCCGCGTGACAACATCAACGGCTTAGTCACTTTTCTCAGACAACCGATGACCTACGACGGGACAGAGGAATCCTTCTTCTGCCGTCAGATGCCTGAGAGTTGGGTATCCCAGTCAGAAGTTGAGAACCTGGCAGCTTTTATTTTGAGGGCAGCCCAGAAAGCTCCGGGGTGGGGAAGCGCCTCTTTTTAGCGCAGAGCCGCAAATTCGTCCCACAAAAACTTGGATTTACCCAATATTGACCTTTGGAAAGCTTTAGAAGGTAAACATTCGGGCTAAGATCTGATTTGATAATTGTGAAACTTATGGAGTAAGTTCATTTATGGCTTACCCTTCATGAGAAGAATTGACGAGGTTCGGCCTCTAAGATTTTCTACATTTGTAAGTTTCACAACAAGTTAAATTTAAACCTCTAGAGGTAACCATGAAATTGATTGCTCTAGTTTCAAGGAGTTTAAGTCTAGCCCTCTGCACAATTGCATTGGTTGTTAGCACCTTCCTACTAGTAGTTTCTCCCGCATCGGCGGCAACTCACACCATCAAGATGGGCGCTGACAACGGCATGCTGAAGTTTGAGCCGTCTACTTTGACTGTTCAAAGTGGCGATACCGTTAAGTGGGTCAATAATAAACTCCCTCCCCATAACGTCGTTTTTGATGACAAAGCCATCCCCACTAACAGTAAGGATTTGGCAACCAAACTTTCACATCAACAGCTGATGTTTGCTCCTGGCGAATCGTTTGAGGTTACTTTCTCATCCGACATGCCTGCTGGTGATTACAGCTATTACTGTGCTCCTCACCGAGGCGCAGGAATGGGTGGCAAGATCACCGTAGAGGGCTAGTAGAATTCGGGCTGACAGTGCAGCATCTATGATAGGTGGGCTTGAAGCTCATGCCGGACTAACGGCTTATTTGTTGTTGCACTAGCCCGTCTATTAGAACTGGCTCAGAATTTTCGGCATAACGCTGAGAAGCGAAGCATTCGTAACTTAGGGGTAGAAACTTGAAGCGGTAAGGCTGTGTCTTTTCAGCCGATCTGTTCAAGTCGCTGCCCCTAGTTTTGTGTTTACAGGCATAGCTCTTGACGTAGTACAGATGTACCGATATTGTTTTTGGGTCGGTTACTCAGTCTTAGTTAAGTCCTTGAATGGCGTTAGCACATCACTTTTGTGCTTGCTTTTTGGTGTGCCTTTTCGTCTTCAAAGCACAGCAGATGGAGGATAAGGTAATGGAAGATAGTCCCAGTATTCTTTCACACATCTCGATTGGCACAAACGATTTTGAACGAGCGATCGCCTTTTATGACCAGGTATTGCTCACACTAGGCTGCAAGCGCATCATGGAGCATCCAGGTGCAGTCGCCTATGGTAAGCAGTATCCAGAATTTTGGGTACAAACTCCGATCGACGGTAACCGTGCAACAGTTGGGAATGGAACCCACTTTGGTTTTATTGCGCCCACTAAAGACTCTGTCCACGCATTTTATGAGGCGGCTCTAGCAGCGGGTGGTATGGACGAGGGGGCACCAGGAAGCAGACCTGATTATGGAGAACCCTATTATGGCTGTTTTGTCCGCGACCCAGATGGACATAAGATTGAAGCATCTTTCTGGGATATGCAGCTTGTCCACGAACTATATATTGACCAGCCTGGACCTGTGGAGAATTCCTAACTGACTAATTTATAAAGCTTCTGCATGAATGGTAGCGTGGCTGTGCTGGTCTACCATTCACGCTTCAAAAGTAATTCGTGCGACGGTCTAATCTTAATCCGTTGTAGGGGGTAATACCGATTCCAAAAATTAGGGCTACAGATGGAAGGGCACCCCGCCCTGCAGGGTGCCCTTCCATCTGTAGCCTCTTTTCAAAGAAACGTTATTAAGTGGGCTTTAGAAGTTCGTAGAATGTATTTCTCACGAACTCACGAACTTTTTGAAATTTCTATATTCTATATATGACATTGCAACACAGTTGCAATCCCATTCTTATAATCTGAGGATGTAGAGTAGATTTTTGTCGGAGACGGGTAATCAGTGGCATTAAAGTCAGTAAGAGTGGGAAATAAAGCAGTAAAATTTGTCACCGATACAGCTTTTCCTCTATGTAGGATCAGCGTAATCTGGGAAATTTTTTAGCTTTTTATCTTAGCTGTGCAAGGGGACTCTCCATGACAGACAATGATTACCTCTCCCTGATTCAGCAAGGAGTAGAAGCCTGGAACCGTTGGAGAAGCGAAAATCCCGAAGTTAAGCCAGATTTGAGTAGAGCTTATCTTTTTGAGGCTGATCTGAGTGGATTTGACTTAAACCATGTAAACTTCAGTCGGGTTTGTCTGATTGGGGCTAATCTTAAGCGGGCAAATCTGAGCGGCGCGGAGCTGGATGGAGCTTATGCAAGTGGCGCGAACTTGAGTGAAGCAAATTTAACCGGGGCCAATCTCAGTAGCGCGAACTTGAGTGAAGCGAATTTGAATGGGGCTGATATGACTTCTGCCCAGTTAGAAGCTACTGATTTGACGGCAGCTCAGTTGACGGGTGCTTGTCTAGAAAATTGGCGGATTAGCAGGGCAACCAAACTGCATAAAGTCGAAGGTCGATATGTCTACCTTGATCGGCAGCAGAAACGCTGTCCGCTAGAGGGTGACTTTAAACCAGGAGAGTTGGCTGTGATGCTCCAGGCAGAGAGCGATCGCTCACCCAGTCAGCCGTCCCCAACACCGTCTCCTCCCAAACATAAACAAGTTCCACCAGTCTGGATATCTCCCCAAGTTCCCGGAGTTGAATCTAAACCTGCTCCGGTTGAGTCACCTCCTGAAAAACCGACAGAAGTAGCTGCTCTGCAACCAGTTGCTACTCCAAGGCGATCGCGTTCGATTCCCTGGGAGATTTTGGTAGGAGTTGGAGTTGGGTTGGCGGTGATTGCTGCGATCGCTAGTTTTCCTCGCACTCGCACGGTAACTGAACTTCCGCCACTAGTCTGCAATGAGCCACCGTTACCGTCCCTTGCTGATAGAGCGCCCGACCATGAGTATGAAGATGGCACTCGCTTTTATGGCAGCTTTTCAAATACTGCCCCTCTGGATGGTAGAGGCAGCATGATGTATCCCAATGGCGATCGCTACGATGGCGAGTTTCGGGACGGGAAACGGAACGGTTGTGGAACATTTACTTTCGAAAATGGTCGCAACTATGTAGGTCAGTTTCGAGACGATCAGTTCCAGGGGCAGGGAATTTGGACGCTGGAAAATGGCGATCGCTACATTGGCGAATTTCAAGCCAACAAATGTAATGGGCAAGGAACATTTATATCCGTAGATGGATCTCAAAAGACGGGAATTTGGGAGAATGGTGACTTGGCGGGCGACAACCTGTCCTGCGACCGATCCCCTTTGAGGCTGCCGGGTTCTCCAGAATGAACCTTTTACCCATTTGACGGGAGTGTTAGCTTTGCTTTTACTTCTCTACCCACAAAACCTGGGGAAAAAGAGGTTGGCAGCTAGAACGGCTCCCTCATTTAGGGAATTGCACAACCAAACCACCGATACACCGTGAGGAGAAAACACATGGATAAGCGGTCGTCCAATTTGCTGAAGTTTTTATTTTTTGCGGTAACCTTGTTGTCTGCTGCTAGCCTAACCGTTACATCTCTAAAGCTAGCTCAAGCTCAAGACTCTCCCCCTCCAACGCCCACCCCTTCGCCAACGTTACCGACTCCGACTCCCACACCTGGGGCGACTCCCACACCCGGAGTGACTCCGACTCCAAGTCCAACTCCCACACCTGGAGTGACCCCAACTCCCACACCTAGGGTGACTCCGACTCCCACGCCCGGAGTGACTCCAACTCCCACACCTAGGGTGACCCCAACTCCAAGTCCAACTCCCACACCTAGGGTGACCCCAACTCCAAGTCCAACTCCCACACCTAGGGTGACCCCAACTCCAAGTCCAACGCCAACCCCAGATTCTAATCCTCGGGCACTTTGGTAAGAACCGGTAAAGAACTAGTTCGATTAGATCATACTAAAAAATAAGGGGGGGTTCACCCTCCCCTTATTTTTGATCTAACTCTTACAGTGTGGTTATATCTACGGTTCCACAATGACTGCTGTTCCAGGAGTGACAATTTCGTATAGCTCACGAACATCTTCGTTGTACATTCGAATACAGCCATGCGAAGCTGCACGCCCTACACTTTCGCGATTGGGGGTGCCATGAAAACCAATATAGTTATTGCCATCTGTCCAAAAGGCAATCCACCTTTCCCCAAGTGGATTTTCAGGTCCAGGTGGCATGGTTTCCCCAGTGAGCGGATTTGTCCATCCTGGGTCTTGTAACATGTGCAAAACCTCAAAACTGCCTGTTGGAGTTTCCCATCCCGCTCTACCGATCGCCACTGGATAGGTCGTTTTTAACTCATCATCTTGATAGACATAAACCCGGCGCTCCCTCAGCTTCAGCACCAGTCGCACTTCTTGAGCTTCTGGAAAGACGGGGTCTGGTGGCAACAGCTCCGGTACTACAATTTGTGGCTCTAGCGTCGTCGTAGAAGGAGTTGCAGCCTGATAAGTTGCTGACTCAGGAGCTACAGTTTGAGCCGCAGAGTAAGGCTGAATGGATAGAAGAAGAATTGCTGAGCCCAAGCAACCCCACAGAGAACGATTCAGAAACACGCTGTTACGACCCTTGCTAACTACAATCGAAAGTTTTAAAGGAGTAGTGTGAGACAAGTCTCTGGAATAGAATGAGAAATCTTAAGCTAAATGTCAAGATTCAAAGACAGAAGATTTCTTTACCAGGTTCCTCTGATAGACAACACTCTCGACTCTATTATTCTAAGAATAAAGTGCTCCATCAGCATGAGACGCAAAATAAGGCAGAGTTCTTAACTCTGCCTACCAAGTCGGAGTTTTGGAACGAGTTTTGTGAGTTAACTCGCTCCAAGACTGTAGGGCTAAGTGGGTTGGCTTGGGGACATTGATGCTTCGGTTTTGGCGATCGCCAACAATGTCTTTAACACCGAATCCGGATTCAAACTGATCGAATCAATCCCCTGCTCCACCAGGAATTGAGCAAACTCAGGATAGTCACTGGGTGCCTGTCCGCAGATGCCAATCTTGCGATTAAACCGCTTTGCCGTCGCAATTACTCGCTCTAGCTTGCGTTTCACCGCTTCATCGCGCTCGTCAAACAAGTGAGACACGAGGGCTGAGTCGCGATCAAGTCCTAACGTGAGTTGGGTCAGGTCATTGGAACCGATCGAGAAACCGTCAAACACTTCACTAAAGCGATCGGCTAGCTCCACGTTGCTAGGTAACTCACACATCACGTATACCTGCAAGCCATTCTCTCCTTGCACCAGTCCGTGCTTAGCCATCTCGTCCAGAACTTTACGCCCCTCTGCTGGAGTGCGGCAGAACGGAATCATTGGAATCACATTCGTCAACCCCATTTCATCCCGTACACGCTTAAAGGCTTCGCACTCCAGCCCGTAAGCAGCCTGATACTTCGGGTCGTAGTAACGTGATGCTCCACGCCAGCCCATCATCGGGTTTTCTTCTTCTGGCTCAAAATCCCGCCCTCCAATCAGATTGGCGTACTCATTACTCTTCAAATCCGACATTCTCACCACGACTGGATTGGGATAAAATGCTGCCGCTAACATACCAATTCCAGATGCTAGTTTGTCTACAAAGTAGTCTGACATCTCCTCATACTGAGTGGTGAGCTGACTAATTTCCCACTTAGCGGCTTTATCCTTAAGCTGGTTGAAATGCAGCAGTGCCAATGGATGCACTTTAATGTGATTGGCAATAATGAACTCTGTTCGGGCTAACCCTACCCCATCATTCGGAATTAGTGATAGCCGAAACGCTTCATGAGGATTGCCTACATTCATCAACACCTTGGTACGGGTGCGCGGCAAGTCATCTAACTGGAGTTCTTCAATCTCGAACGGCAGGATGCCGTCGTAGACGTGCCCTTCCTCCCCATCGGCACAGGAAACGGTAACTTCCTGCTCATCTCGGAGAATTTCAGTGGCGTTGTCACAGCCTACAATGGCTGGAATTCCTAATTCCCGTGCAATAATTGCAGCATGACAGGTGCGCCCACCCTGATTCGTGATGACTGCACTGGCTCGTTTCATAATTGGCTCCCAGTCAGGATCAGTACGCGTCGTTACCAGCACTTCTCCTTCCTGAAACTCATCTAGCTTACGGATATCAATAATGGTTCGTACCTTACCCTGACCAATCATTTCACCGACTGCACGACCTCTGAGCAACGGTTCTGCTTTTTGTTTTGCCGTGAGTTTATAGGTCTTTAAAACATTGTTTCCCTTTTGGGAGTGCACCGTTTCGGGACGAGCCTGCACGACAAACAGTTCACCTGTTGTGCCATCTTTTGCCCATTCCACATCCATTGGGCTGTATGCATCTCGCACGTTAGAGTAATGGTCTTCAATGATGCAAGCCCATTCTGCCAACTTCAGAATTTCATCATCTTCCAGAGCATATTTTCCCTGATCGACTTTAGGCACGGGCAGGTTTGTGGTGGGTCTGCTGCCACCAATGTCATACACCATTTTGATTTCTTTACTACCCAGACGCTTTTCTAGAATTGGGCGAAAACCTTGTTTCAACGTGGGTTTGAACACAATGTATTCATCTGGGTTAACCACTCCCTGCACCACGTTTTCACCTAATCCATAGGCAGCCGTGACAAGTGCCGCATTTTTAAAGCCACTTTCCGTATCGATTGAAAACATTACACCTGCCGATGCCAGGTCAGAGCGCACCATTTTTTGCACGCCAACGGATAGAGCAACCTCAAAATGGTCAAAGTTTTTAATTGTGCGATAAGAAATGGCGCGATCGGTAAACAGAGAGGCAAAACACATATGGCAGGCTTCTAAAACGCCATTAATGCCATTGATGTTGAGATAAGTGTCTTGCTGTCCGGCAAAGCTTGCATCCGGCAAATCTTCAGCAGTAGCACTGGAGCGGACAGCTACATCAACGCCACTGTAGCGACTGAGGCAAGCCTGTCGCTCTGCTCCATTCAATGCTTCACACATTTCGATATCGACGTCATATCGCGCTGAAAGCTGCACGTAGGCATCTACGATCGCCTCCTCTAGCTCCGATGGAAAGGGTGTGTCTAAAATCAACGTGCGGGCTTGTCGTCCTCGTTCCCGTAAGTTGTTGATGTTTTCTACATCTAGGTCAGCCAATAAACGTTGAAGCCGAGCTTTTAGCCCTGCTTTCTCCATGAAATAACGGAAGGCATGAGCCGTTGTGGCAAAGCCCGTTGGAACGTTCACTCCTTTGGGTGTGAGTTGCTGGATCATCTCTCCCAGAGATGCATTTTTGCCGCCTACTAGGGGTACATCACCAATGCCAACCTGCTCAAACCAAAGCACAAGTTCCTGTTCTTTTAGCTCTTGATTCAAGGGAGAAATATCTAGTTTTCTGGTTGTAATCATGTTATTTACTCCACAGAGTTCAGTAGAGAAGCAGCTATTTTGTTAATCAGATTTGTTAGCCAAAAGTAAAATTCTTGCCGATAAAAACTTATTTTTATCTAGCTTTTGAAAGGTGTAGGGAAGGAGATTAATGTAGTTTTTGCGGGTTGGGTTAATACTAGCGTAGCTCAACAAATGATGAGGTTGCCTTTTTCTGTTTAATCAACTTCACATAGCAATCCTAAATAGGTTATGGAAGGGTATGCCTCGCACAGTTCGATCCTTCTATAATCCACTTAGAATGGCGCTAACTTTACTGCCACGAGTCATAAAACAGGTGTTAAGGCGCTTAAAGTTTTATTTTGATCTATGAAGGGATCTCGCCTAGTCGAGGATATTTTCTGATTTAAGATTAAGAAATGAATTTATCAACACATTTTTGCGGCCATGTTTAGTAATGTATGTATCAATAATCTAATTGTTGTAAGCAACAGATATTCCTTCACATCCTCTTCCTAAAGATAGAAGAAATGAGGGGTTTTTCTCATTCTATTAAAAGCTTGCTTTGCTTAAATCGTTAATATCTGACTTTTGAAAAGACATGATTAACCTGAGCCAAAAAAGCATCAAGATAAAGGCCGAAGCTGTTAATAAAGCAGATGCAATTTCTCAAGCGGGGAAGCTGCTGATTGAGAATGGCAATATGCAGCCGGGATACATCAGCTCGATGATGGAACGAGAGAAGGTTGCTCATACCTATTTGGGAAACGGGATTGCGATTCCGCATGGGCTGCCCAAAGATCGAGATTTGATTTTAGAAACGGGCATTTCGGTCGTGCAAATTCCGGCTGGGGTGGAGTGGAATCCGGGGGAGCAGGTCTATCTCGTGGTAGGAATTGCGGCGAAGTCTGACGAACACCTGGAAATTCTCTCTAACCTGACTCATGTTTTGGATGATGAGCCAACAATTCAGCGGTTATCCAAAACGACAAATCCCGATGACATCATTGCTTGCCTGACCAATCAAACTTCTAATGGCAATGGGGCAAGTGCTACTGAGACGGATCTCGCGAAGAACGACTTTGCTAAGGCGGTAGATGTAACTATTCCTGGCAAAACAGGACTTCATGCCCGTCCAGCTACCGTTCTGGTGAATGCGGCGAAGGAATTTGAATCTGAAATTCAGATGCGCTATGGAAGTCAGACTGCTAATGCCAAAAGTTTGGTGTCGTTGCTGAAGCTGGGTGTGGAAGGAGGACAAACCGTTCGCCTAATGGCACAGGGCAAGGATGAGGATGCAGCACTGGCGTCCCTCAGGCGGGAGATTGAGGCAGGTTTGGGAGAGGAAGCGGAGGAAACCTCAACCGTTACTTTAGGACGAGCTTTAACCTTTGAGTCGCTTGCGGTTCCTGGGATTGCAGCTTCACCGGGGTTGGCGATCGCCCCCTTATTCCAATTCAAGCGCGGCAAGATCGTGTTTGAACATACGGCAAAAGATCCAGTGGTAGAAGAAACTCGACTGCGGCAAGCCGTTGAAACTGGCAAAGCACAACTGCAAGACCTGTATGAAGAGGTAAAAGCGCGATCGGGTGCGGGTAAAGCAGCTATCTTTTTAGCGCATCAGGAGTTTTTGGGTGATCCCGAACTCTTAGCGGATGTAGTGAATCACCTCAAAGACCAGCGCAGTGCAGCCTGGGCATGGCAACAGGTTTATGAGCAGCGGGCGAGTGCGCTAGAACAGCTTAAAGATCCATTGCTAGCGGGTCGAGCAGCCGATTTGCGCGATGTAGGGCGTCGAGTGCTGCGGCTGCTTGCCGATACGGTTGAAGATGAGCCTGTGTTGCCTTCTGCTCCGGTGATTTTGATTGCCGAAGACCTGACTCCATCAGATACGGCAGGACTTGATCCAACCCTTATTTTGGGTTTCTGCACAGCTTATGGTGGACCAACTTCACACAGTGCGATTATTGCGCGATCGCTTGATATTCCGGCGCTCGTTGGTGCAGGTCCAGCCGTCCTTGACTTAACTGATGGCACTCGCTGCATTCTAGATGGCGAAAGCGGCAACCTCTATCCCCGTCCGTCTGAAGTTGACCTGGGGACCGCCAGAGTCGCCCAGCAAGACTTGCAGGCATTACGCGAACAGGAACAGCTTGCTCGATTCCAGCCCGCTATTATGACCGATGGGCATCGGCTGGAAGTGGTGGCAAATATTGGTGCTGCTGTTGAAGCAGAACAGGCAGTGAATGCAGGCGCAGAAGGCGTTGGACTACTTCGCACCGAGTTTCTATTTTTGAATCGTTCGGAGCCTCCTTCAGAAGAGGAGCAGTTTGCTGCTTACACGCAAATGACTCAGGCGTTAAACGGTTTGCCACTAATTATTCGGACTTTGGATATTGGTGGCGATAAGTCTGTGCCTTATCTGAACCTGCCGTCTGAAGAAAATCCATTTTTGGGGGTGCGTGGGATTCGGCTGTGTTTGCAGCGTCCTGACCTGTTCCGTCCTCAACTGCGGGCAATCTATCGGGCTGCTCAAACGGGTTCGGTCAAGATCATGTTTCCCATGATCGCGACGCTAGAAGAACTTCAAGCAGCCAAGCAAATTGCGGAAGAAGTGCGGGTGGCGATCGGCGCACCGCCGGTAGACATCGGCATGATGATCGAAGTGCCTTCGGCAGTATTAATGGCAAATGAGTTTGCTCAAGAAGTTGATTTCTTCTCCATCGGTACTAATGATCTGACGCAATACGTTTTGGCGATGGATCGCGGTCATCCTGTCCTAGCAAAACAGGCAGATGGACTGCATCCAGCCGTGCTGCGAATGATTCACCAAACCGTACAGGCAGCAACGGCGGCAGGTAAATGGGTGGGAGTCTGCGGCGGCATGGCTGGTGACCCCAAAGGAGCGGCAATCTTGGCAGGGTTGGGCGTAGCGGAACTGAGCATCAGCATCCCCAGTGTGGCGGCTGTCAAAGCCAAACTTCGCAGCCTTTCTTTTTCTCAAACTCAGGACTTAGCAAAACGGGCGCTGAACTGCCGCAACGCCCAGGAAGTCCGCAATTTAGTGTAATTACCTTGTGCATCTCCTATGCATTCCAACATTGCTACTATTACTCTTAATCCGGCCGTTGACCAGACGGCTTCCATTTCCCATTTCAGGGCAGGTGAAGTGAATCGGGTGGAATGGGAGCAGGCAGACCCCGGCGGCAAAGGGGTAAATGTAGCCTCATTTCTCACCGATTTTGGCTTTTCGGTCAGCGTTTCTGGCTTTTTAGGGAAGGAAAATGCGGAGCTATTCGATCATTTCTTTACCCAAAAAGGTATTCAAAACCAATTTGTTACCATTCCTGGAAAAACTCGCGTCAATGTCAAGATTATTGATGCTGCTCAAAAACAAGTCACTGATATTAACTTCCCGGGACAGCCACCGACAGAAAGTGATATTGCTAAGCTGCGTCAGGCGATCGCCACTCTAACCCAAGACCACGACTGGTTTGTGCTATCGGGCAGCGTTCCCGCTGGGCTATCCAGCGATATCTACGGAAAACTGGTATCTGAGCTAAAAGCACAAAACAAAACCGTTGTATTAGATGCTAGTGGTGAGAGCTTGCGGCAGGCAATTCCCTTTGCGCCTTACGCAATTAAGCCCAATATTGATGAGTTACAGGAATTGGTCGGTTATCCGTTGGAAGGGGAAGAGGCGATCGCCCAGTCTGCCCAAACCCTCTTGGAGAAAGGAATTCACTCTGTCGTCGTCTCAATGGGAGCCCAAGGAGCCATTTTCGCAGAACAAGAGGCGATCGTGGTCGCCCGACCACCTCAAATTGAAGTGGTCAGCACCGTTGGTGCAGGCGATGCAATGGTATCTGGCTTTATCACTGGTAAGCTGCGCGGACTCACTTTAGCAGACTGTGCTCGACTTGCAACTGCTTTCTCCATTGGCGCACTTAGCCAGGTTGGACCACGGCTACCTCCACCCGAAACAGTTGAATCTTACATGAGTAAGGTTGATGTGCAGGTTCTGTAGGTTTCATCATTTAACAACTTCTAATAATCATGAAAACAATCAAAAGAATTGCGGCTGTCACAGCCTGTCCAACCGGAATTGCTCACACCTTTATGGCAGCCGAAGCGCTGCGAAAAACCGCCGAAGTGATGGGTTATGACATCAAAGTTGAAACTCAAGGATCTGAAGGAGTTAAAACACCGTTGTCGGCAGGTGATATCGCCGATGCAGATTTAGTCATTATTGGAGCTGATATTCACGTCGATCCGTCTCGCTTTGTCGGAAAACCTGTTTATGCGACTTCTACCAGTCGCACCATTCGCAGTACCAAAGCAGTGATTGAAGAGGCAGTTTCCGAAGCACAGCACGAGTCAGAAACACAGCAAGAATCAGAAGTGGATGTGCCTGCTCCTCCGGTTGCAGCAACCGTTTCATCTGCTGCTACTTCGGTTGCCTCAACCTCACCTTCTAATGGTTTAAAACATTTAGTGGGTATTACCTCTTGCCCAACTGGAATTGCTCATACCTTTATGGCGGCTGAGGCTTTACGCAAAGCAGCGGTGGAGTTGGGACATGAGATTAAGGTAGAAACACAGGGTTCTGTTGGGGCAAAAAATCAACTCACACCAGAAGATATCGCACAGGCGGATGCAGTGGTGATTGCGGCAGATACCTATGTGGATCTGACCCGGTTTAAGGGGAAGCGGGTCTATGAAACCTCAACAAAACAGGCTTTGAAGGCAGGTAAAGGAGTTATCAATGATGCTCTGACTTTGCCAGAACCCGAAGTCCAAGCTACGAGCGGAAATGGTAGAGATTATCTACAGTCAGTTCAGCAGGTAAAAGCAGACCGAAGTGCGAAGCGATCGGGTCCTTATCGTCACTTGTTAACAGGCGTATCTTACATGCTGCCTGTAATTGTGGCAGGTGGTTTGATCATTGCTTTGTCGTTTGTGTTTGGGCTGGAGCCGGAAGAGGGAAGTTTTGGCGCTGCTTTAATGCAAATTGGCGGTGAGTCTGCCTTTGCATTAATTGTTCCAGTTCTTTCTGGCTTCATTGCCTTTTCCATCGCCGATCGCCCCGGTTTAGCACCAGGACTAATTGGCGGCATGTTGGCGGCTAATCTCGGAATGGGTTTTTTAGGCGGCATTCTCTCTGGCTTTTTAGCAGGATATATTGCTTTACTGGTGCGCGATAAGATCAACTTGCCAGCTAATCTGGAAGGACTCAAACCTGTTCTGGTGATTCCTCTACTCTCCACTTTAGCGGTCGGATTACTGCTAGTTTATGTCTTTGGAGCGCCCGTCAAAGCAATTTTGGATGGACTCACCGCTTTTCTACAAAACATGGGTCAAACCAACGCGGTCATTCTCGGTTTAATTTTGGGCGGCATGATGGCAGTAGACATGGGCGGTCCAGTCAACAAAGCCGCTTATACCTTTGCAGTCGGTTTGTTAGCGAGCAGTGTGTTTGAGCCCATGGCAGCGGTGATGGCGGCGGGCATGACTCCTCCTTTGGGGCTAGCACTGGGAACTTTACTGGCGAAACGTCAGTTTACTGACGAGGAAAAGGATGCAGGCAAGGTTGCAACGGTACTGGGCATTGCGTTTATCACGGAAGGGGCAATTCCATTTGCGGCAAAAGATCCGGTTCGAGTGTTGCCTGCCTGCATTGCTGGGTCAGCCGTTACCGGGGCACTCTCGATGCTGTTTGGCTGCACCCTCCGCGCTCCTCATGGCGGCATCTTTGTACTGGCGATTCCCAATGCGGTGACTCAAGGTGGACTGTATGTGGTGGCGATCGCTGCTGGCACCTTAGTTACGGCAGTGGCGATCGCTCAACTTAAGCGCTGGCAGCCTAAAGCTAAAGCAGCCGTAGCTGAACCACAAAGCTAAAGATACATATCACTTATCGCTGAGTTCCTGGATCTCCAAATTCTCAAGGAATTTGGAGATTTTTAATATTTCACCTGTCCAGGTATGGCGTTTGCCTGCTTGCTAATAGTGCAGTTCCGTAGGCTGCTTCAGTTTGGGCAGAGGGAAGGACAGGTACCTGTAAGTGGCGCGATCGCATCTCAGCCCAAATCAGATTTTTTGCACCACCGCCCGCTGTATAGACTTGAGATAGCGGGGTTGCGCCTAATTCTTGCAGCAGCCGATAGCCCCTCGCTTCAATTCGAGCAATACCTTCTAGCAGACCGCGCAGAAATTCTACGGGGCGATCGGGTCGAGGGTCTAATCGAGGTTGAAGTTGGGGATCGTTAATCGGAAAGCGTTCGCCAGGTGTGAGCAGCGGGTAGTAATCAAGCGAACTGGCTTGCGCGGGTTGAATTTGCTCACTTAAATGCTTCAGTTCTGCATCGGTGAAGAACTGTTTTAGTACGGCTCCGCCTGTGTTGGATGCGCCACCCACTAGCCACAAATCTCCCAGACGATGGCTGTAAATGCCATATCGAGCATCGTCCACACGAGTTTCGCTGAGCAGCTTTAGCACCAGAGTAGAGCCGAGAGATGTGACGGCCTCACCAGGAAACTGAACTCCACTAGCAAGAAAGGCAGCAATGCTATCGGTCGTTCCTGCACACACTAAGCAGTCGGCAGGCAAATGGAATTGCGTGACAATTTCCCTTTTTACCACTCCAATCGGTGTTCCCGGAGCAATAACCTGCGGCAGCTTGAAAGAGGTTGGTAACTCTTGCATCCAGTCGGGATAACGTAACTCACCTACGTTATATCCTAATTTCAGGGCATTGTGATAGTCACTGATACCCAGTTGACCGTGCAACAGAAATGCAAGCCAATCTGCTTGATGTAGAAAATAGGCTTCAGAAGAAACACACAGCACCTCTGTGCAAGTAGCCCACCATAGCAGTTTAGCAAGGCTGGAGGTGGCGCTAATTACGGTGTGATTGGGCGGGGCGATCGTTTTCACCTGATCCATCACCGCCATTCCACGCGCATCGTTGTAGAGAATTGGCTGATCGAGCGGAATTCCCTGAGCATCACAAACTAGCACCGTGGAAGAGGTGCCATTGATGGCGATCGCCTTTAACTGTTGACGAATTTCTACAGGAAGCTGTTCAAGTAGGGTGAACAGTGCCGTTTGCCAGATCGTTGCCAAATCCTGATCATCTTCAAATCGAAAACTGGTTTGAGCCTGAATTTGGTTGTGGCTGTCAATGGCGATCGCCCGTGCGCCTGAAGTACCAAAATCGATGCCCAAATAAGAACCGAACACTCCAGGCGAGGTGCTATCAGAATGTGTGTAATCTAGTGCCATGAAACGCTAGAACCAGAAGTTGGAGAGAAATTAGGACTAGGGGTAAGCCTGTCAGTTCCAACAATGCCATACATCCGGCAATTTCCGTCAAGGTCGTCACGCCGCTACCGATCAACGCAACAGATTGCTCAACCTTTAAGCAAAATTTTGTCTCCATCTTGCCTGCGTCTACAAAAGTATGCAATGATTCTCCAAGAATTTACGGTAACTCGGTAGAGATACAGTAATTTTGAAATTCTATTCATTCTAATTTCTGGTGAAGCGGCTGAGCCTTTTCACTTCAAGCTTTGCGTTTTTTGTAAGGACTGTTCCCTGAATCGGTTTTATTTTTGAGGAAGTATCCCATGATTGCTAACAGCAGACGCACACTGATACCCCGTTGGGTGAGAGGCTTTAGAGCACTGAATCCAAGGCAGGTTCCTGGCTTTGCGTTCCTGTTCTCGCTAGTCTTCAGCCTAATTTTGGTAACGAGCAGTTGCAGTGCTCCCGCTGGAGACAATCCGGGCACGATCAAGCTCGATTTTGCTTACTACAATCCGGTTAGCCTGGTACTCAAGGAGAAGGGCTGGCTAGAAGAAGAGTTAGCTCAAGATAACGTCAGCGTTGAGTGGGTTCAGAGTTTGGGCAGCAACAAAGCCCTAGAATTGCTCAACAGCCGCAGTATTGATTTTGGCTCTACGGCTGGTGCTGCCGCCTTGCTGGGCAAAGCGAATGGCAATCCGATTAAGTCGGTTTACATTTACTCAAGGCCGGAGTGGACTGCCTTGGTAACAACGGCTGATTCTGATATCAACACGGTTGAAGACCTTCAGGGACGGAAAGTTGCGGTGACCCGAGGAACTGATCCTCACATTTTCTTACTGCGGGCACTGGATCAAGTCGGTTTATCAGAACAGGATATTGAGGTTGTCCAACTTCAGCATGCAGACGGCAAAACTGCACTGGAGCGAGGAGATGTTGATGCTTGGGCGGGGCTTGACCCTCACATGGCGCAAACTGAGTTAGAAAAGGGTTCTCGCTTATTTTTCCGCGATCCTGACTTAAATACCTATGGCTTTTTGAATGTGAGAGAAGCATTTGCCCAGCAATACCCCGATTATGTAGAACGGGTGCTGGCAGTGTATGAACGGGCAAGGCAGTGGTCTTTGGAAAATCCAAATGAGTTAAAAGCGATTTTGCAGAAGGAAGCGAAACTTAGCGATGCAGTTGCAACCAAGCAATTAGAACGAACAGATTTATCCAATGCGGTGATTGGTCAGGTGCATAAAGACACGATTGTTGCGGCAGGAGATGTGCTTAAGAGCAGTGGTGTCATTCCTGGCTCAATTGATGTCAATCAGGTTGCTGATGAACTGGTCGATCCACAGTTTGTTGAAAAGGTTGCTAGTCACCAGAGAGTTATCAGTCACCAGAAAGTTGTCCATCACCCGCAGCACTCACACTCATGAATTATCCGTCGCCTCCCAAACGCCTAAATTCTGCAACGCTTGCGCCTGTTCAGCGAACTCGATCTCAGTCCCGTCGGCGACGACTAGGTTTAAGAGGACACTGGACGCTGGGTTTCATTCTGCCTGTTGGGTTACTGGTTGTTTGGGAACTGTTGTCTCGAATCGGTGTGTTTCCTCCCAACCTGTTGCCTGCACCCTCTGCGATCGCCCTCACTTTGTGGACACTCACCCTCAGCGGTGAACTGTTGATTCACATTGGAATCACGCTCTATCGTGTTTTTCTAGGATTTCTCATTGGTGGAGTTCTCGCCACAATTCTGGGGGCATTGACTGGATACTCGCGTGTCGCAAATCAACTGCTCGATCCATTGTTTCAGGCATTGAGAAACATTCCATCACTAGCCTGGGTGCCCTTGTTTATTCTGTGGCTAGGAATTGCTGAAACATCCAAAATTGCTCTGATCGCCGTTGGTGTGTTTTTCCCCGTTTATCTGACGCTGATGGCGGGCATTCAGCAGGTCGACCGCAAACTGGTAGAGGTGGGGCGGGTCTATCGCTTTAGTCAAGCTCAGTTAATCTGGCGAGTCTTCTTGCCTGCCACATTACCTTCCTACATCGTGGGCTTGCGAAATGGCTTAGGTTTGGGCTGGATGTTTGTGGTGGCGGCTGAAATTATGGGAGCCAGTCGAGGGCTGGGCTTTCTCCTAATTGATGGTCAAACGACGGGTCGCCCAGACATCATCATTGCTAGCATTCTCCTGTTTGCCATCATGGGTAAGCTGACAGATACAGGATTGGTGGCGATCGGCAGACGGTTGGTGAGTTGGCAAGACTCCTACAGTTTGCAAGCCCAAAAGAATTAAGCAGAAAAAAGGTTGTGATATAAATCCGGGGAAGAACCAGGAATGTTGCGAGTCGAAAATGTCTACAAGCAATTTGACAACAGTTTTTTGGCGCTAGACGCAGTCAACTTAGAAGTTCATCCTGGGGAAATTGTCAGCCTGGTGGGAACAAGTGGCTGCGGCAAGAGTACGCTACTGCGAATCATATCAGGACTAGATTTTCCCAGTGAAGGGGATGTCTGGATTGACAATGAACCGATCGCCAATCCTCATCCTGAAGTAGGCATGATTTTTCAGGAACCCCGGTTAATGCCCTGGTTAACTGTAAAGGACAATGTCCGGTTTGGACTGGAGCAAGCAGCAGATAGTGAAGCAGCGATCGCCACAACGCTGGTAAAAGTAGGATTAGCTGACTTTGCGAATGCGCTGCCGCGCCAACTTTCAGGTGGCATGGCTCAGCGAGTGGCGATCGCTCGTGCCCTGATTACACAACCTTCAATCCTTCTATTAGATGAGCCGTTTAGTGCGCTCGATGCCTTTACCCGCACTAAATTGCAAGATCATCTGCTGCACATTTGGGAATACGACCGTCCGACGATGTTACTTGTTACCCATGATATCGAGGAAGCTCTGGTGTTAAGCGATCGCATTATTGTGATGAGAAGCAACCCAGGACGAATCCATCGAGAATTCGTTTTGGATCTCCCCCGTCCTCGCAAACGCACAGATACTCATCTACAACAGTGGAAAGAGCGACTGTTAAACGAGTTGGATTTGTCATTGGTGCGATCGCTCACAGGGGTATAGATAACGCACACCAAAGAGGAGAATTATGGGAGTTTTATCTGAGGTTTTAGCAGCAAACCAGATTTATGTTGAGAGCTGAATAACTGTTGTCATACCAATTTAAACAGTAGTCAGGGCAGATAAGGCATCGAGGATGAAGGGGTAACCTGTAATCGAAGCAATTGCATCAGGCGTTAATTGAGCCAGAAGTTGATCCACTTTGGCTTGCAGTTGATTGAGCGTCATGAACCTCGCCCACTTGAGGTCGGCTTTGAGGTGTTGCCACAAGCGCTCGATCGGATTTAGCTCTGGGCAGTACGGTGGCTGAAACAGCAAGATGATGTTTTCTGGCACAACCAAATCCTGACCACTGTGAAACCGTCCGTTATCGACTTGTAGGATGTTGAGACTGTCGGGGTATGCCTGAGAAAACTCATCCAAAAACCGTTGGTAGCACACGGTATCGACATGCGAAAACTGCAAGAAGAATGCTTCCCCTGTAGCAGGTTCAACTGCCCCATAAAGCCAAAAGGCTTTGAACAACCACTGCCATTGCCCAATTGGTTTGACTCCACAGGCGGTAATCAATCGTCCCGTCATCGTCTTGAGACCAAAGCGGCTCTCATCCTGAGCAAAGTAGCGTATCGGTCTTGGGTCTTGCCGCACTTGGCGACAATACAAGCTCAGTAAACTCAAGTCGTCCGCAAGGTTTGCTCAAAAGCCGTTCGCTGCCTGCTATCTTGCTTACAGTTCTGCGGACGAGCGACCTTCAGTTTTGCCTTCAGGCGATACCGGGTCATTTGATAGACCGCATGATACTCAGCTTCTACCCCCAATGTCTCGGCTAACCACTGCTGCACTTGCCCATAACTCTTGAACCCGTGATTTGGCTCTTGTAGCCGTTTTGCCAAGCTTTGTTCCGCCCACTGAGGAATCACGCGCACTCCGCCTGGTGATTTCTTGACCTGCAACATGTCCTCGATGCCGCCGCTTCGGTACAGCGACAACCAGGTTTGCAGCGTGTTGCGATGTTTGCCGATGGCTTTGGCAATCACACTGATACTCGGTGCATTCTCCTGTTTAAGCCAGTAGAGGACTTGCAAGCGTTCCTTCGCCGTTGAAGTTTCGGCTTGTCGCAACTGTTCGCTCAGATCATCCAAAGTTTCCTTCACCTCAATCGAGGTCACACCAGCCATTTTCTACAGTTGCAGATTGCGTAATACAGAGTTAGCGTGAACGTAAGTTGAGACAGACAAAGTCAGGAGGACTGTATGTCTGTACCTACCTCGCCTCATCTTTTGTGTCCTGATTCACCAACTCCAACTCACTTGAATGTTGATACTTCTCCCCGGTGGCAGGCTGAACTAGACCAACTCTGCCGCCGCATTAGCGGTCGCTTTGCTCGCGTCGAAGCTAAAGCCAGAGCGAGAGCTTACCTGGTCGGATTGCTGAGTGAAGTTGAACGCAAGAACGCCTGGCAACTTGCCGAAGAGCTAGGAGACACTCATCCCTACGGCATCCAGCATTTTCTCGGTCGCGCCCAGTGGGAGGCAGACTTAGTTCGAGATGACCTGCGGGCTTATGTGCTCTCTCGCTTAGCAGACCCTGAAGCCGTTTTAGTCATCGATGAAACTGGGTTTCTCAAAAAAGGCAACCATTCGGTCGGGGTACAACGACAATACTATGGCACCACTGGACAGATCGAGAATTGTCAAGTCGGAGTGTTTCTGGTCTATGCCACTCCTCGAAACTATACGTTTCTAGACCGAGCACTCTACTTACCCGAACGCTGGGCAAGCGATACTCAACGACGACAAGAAGTGGGCATTCCAGAGACAGTTCAATTTGCCACCAAAGCCCAACTCGCTCGGCAACTGTTGGAGCGCACTTTAGAGGCTGGGGTGAGCGCAGCCTGGGTCAGCGCAGATGAAGTATATGGGCATGACTACTCTTTGCGCCTGTGGTTGGAGCAATATCGCCAAGCTTATGTGCTGACCGTACCGACTAGTACACAGGTGTGGGTCGATGCCCTGAACTGCCGCATCGATGAGTTAGCTGCAAGTTGGCCCGAGGAAGAGTGGGTACGGCTCAGTTGCGGAGAGGGGTCGAAGGGTCCACGTGAGTATGAATGGATTGCCATGCCCCTCAGTGGTTCCCCTGCTCCAACTTGGCAACGATGGGATTGGTCAGACGCAAATGCAATCAACCTCAAGAACTAGACTATTTCCTGGTCTTTGCCCCAGCTAATACCACTTTGCAGGCAATGGTGGAGGGGGGGGGCGGCGCTGGACGATTGAAACCTGTTTTGAAACGGCCAAGGGGGAAGTGGGACTCGACCAGTATGAGGTGCGCTCTTGGCAGGGATGGTACCGTCACATCACGATGGCAATGCTGGCTCATGCTTATCTCACAGTTATGCAAGCTGATGAACCAACCCATCATCTGCAAAAAAGGGGGGCGTTATCCTCTCTACTTCCGCCTCGCCTCTCCAGCTACCCTTTACCCCAATTCGCTTGATTCCACTCACGCTGCCTGAGATCCGCCGCTTGCTTTGGCGCTTAGTTTTTCGGGTGTTGCCTTCCCTCAATCAGATTTTGCACTGGTCTTACTGGCGACGACGACATCAGGCCATCGCGCGGCTCTGTCATTATAAGCGCCGCTTATGCTCATCTCCTACATAAATACAACTGTAGAGCATTGGTAAAGTGCGCTAAATGACAAGGCTTAGTTTAGCGCATCTGCCCTATAGGCAATTTAAATTGGTATCAGTACAGCAACAAAGGCTAGGTTGGGTTCCGCTTTGCTTCACCCAACCTACAAGTTAGTCCCTTGCCACTCACCGATGCGAAGCACGTTCTGCCACAAATTCACAGACCTTTGCGGAGGGGGTGTGGGGGACGAGCACGTCCCCTGCTGGGGGGTTGGGGGAAACCCCCAAGGCTGTTTGGCTGTTCTCCAAGAAACTTCCCAAAAACTATTGCTTTCTCAAGCGAATAGCGAGGCGATCGCCTACATATTGAGCAATCTGCACCAAAATAATCAGTAATACTACCGTCACAACCATTACCGTCGTATCAAACCGTTGATACCCATAGCGAATTGCCAAATCGCCCAAACCTCCTCCCCCTACAACACCCGCCATTGCCGAATAGCTCAACAGGCTAATCACCATAATTGTGATCCCTAAGATTAAGCTAGGCAAAGCCTCAGGAATGAGTACTTTGAGGACAATCTGCCAGTGATTACAGCCCATTGCTTGTGCTGCTTCAATCAAGCCGCGATCGACTTCCAACAGTGCAGTTTCAGCGACTCTGGCGAAAAAAGGAATTGCTGCAATCGTGAGTGGCACCAGTGCCGCCGTGCTGCCGATGGTAGTACCCACAACCAGCCGAGTAAAGGGAATAATCGCCACTAATAAAATGATGAACGGGATCGATCGTCCCACGTTTACAATCGACCCCAGAACCTTCTGAATTGCAGAATTTGGCAGGATATGATTAGGAGCAGTAATCACAAGTAGTAGTCCTAGAGGTAAGCCAAACAGAACGGCTAACAGAGCTGAAATTCCTACCATGTAGAAAGTTTCGACCGTCGCTTGCCAAAGGCTTTCCATTAATACGGGATCAAGCATCAATGCACCTCATAGCTTAAATTTTGAGCCTGAAGATATTCCACCGCTGAGCTTACATCTTTGCCTGACAACTCAATGTGAAGCTGTCCAACTCGCTGACCACCGACAGTATCCACAGTGCCACTGATAATATTGGCATCGACATCAAATCGTTTTGCCAAATTAGAAATGAGTGGCTGATCTGCCGTCTCACCTCGAAAGGCGATCGTGACCAAGACGGATCCGGGACGAGGCTTAAACCCATTACGTTGAGGAAACAGTTCTCTAGCAATAAAGGAATCGGGCTGAGCTGCCAACTCACTTACGGTTCCCTGCTCTATCACTTTTCCGGCTTCAAGAATGGCAACGCGATCGCATATTTGTTTAACCACACCCATCTCATGGGTAATCAGCAAAATGGTTAAACCCATGTGGCGATTTAAGTCTCGCAGTAGCTCTAAAATAGAACGAGTTGTTTGTGGGTCTAGAGCCGAAGTGGCCTCATCGCAAAGCAATACATTGGGATTACCTGCTAGCGCTCTGGCGATGCCAACTCGTTGTTTTTGTCCACCCGATAGTTGAGCCGGATAGGCATCTCCTCTGCCTTCTAGCCCCACTAGTGCTAGCAGTTGTTCCACCCGTGCCCGTCGCTTTAAGCGGCTGTAGCTCATTAATTCCAGGGGAAATGCAATGTTTTCAGCAGCAGTACGAGAACTGAGCAAGTTAAAGTGCTGGAAGATCATGCCGATCCGCTGACGGGCTTTTCGCAACCTTGCACCCGATAGAGCAGTAATTTCCTCATTTCCAACCCATACTGAGCCTGAAGTGGGCTTTTCCAGACAATTGACACAGCGAATCAGAGTACTTTTGCCTGCACCACTCTGCCCTAAAACGCCGAATACCTCTCCTGCTTTTACCTCAAGGCTAATGCCATCCAGAGCGGTAATTTTTCCTTCTCCTCTCTGATAAGTGTAAATTTTGTATAGGTCGCGGATGCTAATCACGGGTGTAGGGTGTGGGGCTATTAGAAAACAGGGATGACAGCTCCGTCACATTTTTCTTCGATGAATTCGCGCACTTGGGGATCAACCAGAAGTTCGTTGAGGGTTTGAATACGATCTCTACAATGCAGGGATCACGGAACCTTGATATTTCTCCTCAATGAACTGTTTCACTTCTTCTGAAGTGAGTAATTCAGCTAGCTTTTGCACATTTGGATCTTGCTCCCGGTCAGGTAAAACGGTGAGTACATTAGAGTAGGGATTGTCCTCAGCAGTTTCTAGGGCAAGAGCATCTTCACCCGGGGACAAATTCGCTTGCAGAGCATAGTTGCCGTTGATAATCGCAAGTTCTACATCCTCCAGAGCACGAGGCAGTTGAGCAGCTTCTAGTTCCGCAAACTCAAGGTTTTTGGGGTTTTCTTCAATGTCTTGTATCGTGGCTTCTACGCCTGCACCTTCCCGCAAGATGAGTAGACCTTGATCTTCTAGTAGCTTGAGCGATCGCCCCAAGTTCGTTGCATCATTGGGAATGGCGATCGTTGCTCCATCAGGAACCTGTTCCAGGGATTCAATTTCATTCGAGTAAATGCCCAATGGCTCAATGTGAACGGGCGCGACAGCCACCATTTCAATTCCCCGTTCAGACCCAAAGTCTTCCATGTAGGGAACATGTTGGAAATAGTTAGCATCAATTTGCTCGTCGTTTAATGCCAAGTTAGGCTGCACGTAGTCTGAGAACTCCACGATTTCAATCTCTAAACCTGCTTCCTCTGCCAAATTGTCTTTGACATATTGCAAGATCTCAGCGTGGGGAACTGGACTCACGCCAATGGTTAGCGTTCCCCCTTCTGCTTGTTCTGCTGCGGGCGTTTCACTCCCAGCCGATTCACTCACTTCTTGAGAAGGAGCGCAGCTTGAAATGATAGTTGTAGCCGCGAAGGCACCTGCTGCAGCTAAAAGAAATCGACGGCTGAGTGGAAGACGGACATTCTGGATTTTCATGATGGTCATACCTCAACAGGCTGCCTCACAGTGGGCAGTTGTAAATGTTCTCGCAGTGTGGCGGTGGTGTATTCCGAGCGAAACAGTCCCCGGTGCTGTAGCTCTGGTACAACCCAATCAACAAATTCGGTAAACGTTCCGGGTAAGTGAGCCGGGGAAATCACAAATCTATCGGATGCAGTGTACTCATGAGTAATAGTCAGGCTTAGGAAGCTGTTGGTTAAGTGCCCAGTCACCCATCGCCCGAATCTTGTAATCTACCGGATCGTGTAAGGTAAACGTGCGAAGGTTGCGCCAGTAGCGATCGAACCTATATCTAGAAGCCGTTGAGCGAGTACCCATTACTTCAAAAATGCGGCTTGTCACATCCAGTCCAACTTTGGTCGCGAGAATCTTGGCAGAAGCGATCGCCACCGCACATTTCCCTCTTTCCTCTGCTGTAAGCTGATCACCTCGCTCCCAAGTCGCTTGCACCTGTTGATTTGCCTGATTAGTGAGAGCGATCGCCCCCTGCAAATTTACCCACATCTCACCGTAGTGATGTAACGTGTAAGGATCTTGCGTCGCCTGCTCAACCCCAGAAGTCAACCATGCTCTGCCCTGTGTCCGGGTATATTCTTGAGCCGCTTCCAAAGCTCCCAGCGCAATGCCGAGATAGATATTGGCAAAAGTGATTTGAGTCAAGCAAGAGCGAATGGTTTTAAACACACCGCTACTCAAATCAGGGCGTAAGATCTCCTCAGGCTGAACAAGTACATTATTAAAGGTGATGCTGCCACTATCGGTTTGCCGCTGTCCCATATTGTCCCAATCCCTATTTACCGTCACTCCCTCACGAGCAGTGGGGACAATGGCGATCGCAAACCCCTCCACTCCAGGCAACACAGCACTCACTGGAATCAGGTTGGAATCAACGGAACCCGAACAAAAACTCTTGATGCCATTTAACCGGAAGTGATCTGCCTCTGGGGTAAGTGAGACACGACGGTCAAGCGGATTAAACCCGTTACACCAGAACCAGTTATTCTCTGCCGTAAGTTTGTAATATCGCTCTTTTTGTTCTGCCGTTCCAAAAATGTGGGGAGCAGCCACCCCTAAATGGTGATAGGAAAACAGATGAGCAATGGAGCTATCTACTTTAGCAAAGTCTCGCGTAATCTGAAGAGCCGTTGTCCAGCGATCGCCAATTCCGCCATATTCCTGGGGAATCACCAGCCTGAGCAAACCGCTCTGCCGCAGCTTGTCGCGCTCGGTTTGGGGCGTGCCCCCCTTTGCATCCCGCTCAACGGCAGTTGCAGCAAACTCTTGAGCCAGTGATGTGGCGATCGCCCGGTAGTCCACTGCTTGAGAATTTTGAGAATTTACAGCTTGCTCGACTGCTAATGACATGCTTCCAATGTTATTCCGTGCAATGGACTGAATCTGTAGCTCCACGACAATCTACAGTAAATTGATAGATTTACCGTATTAATTCATCATGATTTCACAAGCACCGTCAAAAATCAAGCCTTACGGTGCTGGATTGGGATAGCGGTGATGTACTGCTTCAATTTCTACTAATATCTCATCACTCAGAATCACTTCCAGGCTGTCTAAATTTTCCTGCAACTGTTCCAAGGTGGTTGCGCCAATGACGGTACTGGTGACAAACCAACGGCTTTGCACGAAGGCGATCGCCAGTTGAGCCGGAGTAAGATTATAGCGCTGAGCAATGTCAACGTAGGCAACCACAGCTTCCTTTACATTCGTTTTGAGATAACGCTGTCCAAACCCTTTGAATTGTGTAATTCTGGCTTTCTCAGGTTGTTTAGAAAGGTACTTCCCAGACAGCATCCCAAACGCCAGCGGGCTGTAAGCCAACAGTCCTACGTTTTCATAGTGACAGGTTTCTGCTAGCGCCCAATCAAACACGCGATTGAGCAAATTGTAAGCGTTTTGAATTGACGCCACTTTAGGCAATCCTAATTTCTTTGCAGCATGACTGAACTCAGAGACTCCCCAAGGCGTTTCATTACTCAAGCCGACATAACGAATCTTGCCTGCTTGAATCAAATCTGCAAATACAGATAGCTGCTCGGCAATGGCTACCGTTTCCCTTTCCTGAGTGGGATCGTACACAGATTGCCCAAACAGTGGAACATAGCGATCGGGCCAGTGAATCTGATACAGGTCAATGTAGTCAGTCTGCAACCGCTTCAAACTATTATCAACCGATTGTTTGAGGTTCTCCCGGTCAATCGCTTTTGCTCCATTACGCACCCATTTCATGCCTCGACCCGGCCCCGCAATTTTGGTAGCAATAATCAGGCGATCGCGCTTCTGTTTCTTTAACCATTTACCGATGTAAGTTTCAGTTGCGCCATAGGTTTCAGCTCGGGGTGGTACGGGATACATCTCCGCTGTGTCGATGAAATTGATGCCCTGGGCGATCGCATAATCTAACTGTTGATGAGCCTCTTCAAGAGTATTTTGCTGTCCATAGGTCATCGTTCCCAGACAAACTTCAGAAACCTTGAGATCTCCCAACTCTCGGTATTGCATAGCTCCCCTCAAACTCCTCCAAAACTGTAAATGTACTTCCCTCTACTTCACTATTCCACTATCTCACCACTCTACTGCCCAGAAGAAGAGCTATGGCAATCCTATTTGATTGAAGTTTTTGAGATTGCAGGAGTTACGCAGAAGCAAGAGCTAATTCAACACAGTTTGTCTGGACAGGAGTTTCCATAACCAGGCTGTACCAATTCCCCACGTGCCGTTGATCAGTAGTGCCGTAATAATTGCGGTGGGATTTCCCCCAGCGGCGATGGGCTGCCCCTTGAGCGGAGCCACAATGAAGAAGGTAACAAGGGTGGGAACAATCGCGCCAAATAAGAATGTGGCAAACCAGAAGCGGCGATCGCCAGGTAAATAAGGAGAAATGGCAGCCAAAATCAATCCCCACACGCCACCCCAAAATGATAACGACCACACTTGAGGAATTCCGAAGGGCTGAGTTGGGTCAATAGAATAAGGCGCACGGGATGAGAAGTTTATACTATACAACAACGCTAATACACCTTGATGAAAAACTAACACTGCAATAAATCCAGCGGCAAAGGCAAACGCGAGTTGTAGTGACTGAGTTCTTTGAGCCATAGTATAGATACTCCAATGATTGATATATAGGAAAGGGTAAAGAACAAAAAACAGACGCACTGCTGCGCCTGTAACTTAGGAGAAACGGGAAACGGAAACTAATCTAGAATTTTGAGCTGACCCGGTTTTACCTTCCAACCAAATGCTTTAGACAAACGATTGGAAAGGCTGAATTGTCCAGCAACTTCACCCAATTCTAGAATTTCCTCATCGGATAATCCTTGATTGCGTAACAGTTCTAGGTCGTTGGGTGATAAGTCACTGTCTAACCGAGTGAGTTTTACGGCAAAGTCTAGAATGGCATGTTCGCGATCGGTTAAATGGGCTGTGCGATAGTCATTGGCAACGGCATTGGTGAGCGCGCGATCGCCCGTCACTGACAATAACTGAGCCTGGTGAGTCAACACGCAAGATTCACACCGATTGGTTGCAGAAACCACCACTGCAATCAACTCTCGCTCTCGATGGGATAACCCTCCAGCACTGTGTTGAATCGCATTGTAATAGTGCCACCACCGCAAGAAATGCTCAGGGTTAAGCGCATATCCATAGAAATAGGGATGGACAAATCCATAGGCATCGCGCTGTTGCTGAAATAGGGTTTTGATTTCATCCGGCAGCTTTGCTTCATCGGGCAATGCCAACCAGGATGCAGATGCATCATTCAGCTCTGTAGAAAGCTCCAAAACATTGACATCGCTGGAATTTGACATAGGAATTCCTTGAGGTTGTTAGAACAATTTTTCTCATTACCCGCGTTCAACGCTGACCCAATCGTGGCTATCAACAGCCATTAACAGTGCCAGAGCTGGAAAAACTTATGTCCAAAATACGATTAATAAAGTACGGCAAGTCAATCAAGATACCGTATTTACTTTGAAATATTCGCATACCTATTCAGAAAGCGCAAGCAGGCTGGCTGCTGTAAAATTAATCTACGGCAGTCTGATTGATGTACCGCGTTTTGCCCTAATGCCATCAATGTGGCTAATAGAACTTAAAGAGGTAGGTAGTCCGTGTCTCCGATTCCAGTCGTTAATATCCAACCCCTCATCACTGGAATTGGTGATCGCATTTTAGTTGCTGAGCAAATCCGGCAAGCCTGCCAAGACTGGGGCTTCTTCTACATTACGGAGCACGGAGTAGAAGAGCAGTTGCAACACGACTTAGAAGAACTCAGTCACCAATTTTTTGCTCAAGATTTCGACACCAAGATGCAAATCCGCATGGAGTTGGGCGGTCGAGCGTGGCGAGGCTATTTCCCGGTTGGGGATGAATTGACCTCTGGCAAACCCGACCAGAAAGAAGGGATTTATTTTGGGGCTGAGTTAGATGAGGCTCATCCGTTGGTCAGGGCAAGCACTCCGATGCATGGCGCAAACTTATTCCCGGATACGATTCCGCTGCTGCGTCAGACAGTGCTGGACTATATGAATGCCATGACTCAACTAGGGCATACCCTGATGACAGGAATTGCCCTCAGTCTAGAGTTAGAGGAAACTTATTTTAGCGATCGCTACACTTATGACCCGCTGATTCTATTTCGCATTTTTAACTATCCGTTCAACTCTTCAACTATTGATAAGCACTCCCTTTGGGGTGTTGGTGAACACACCGATTACGGCATTCTGACGATTCTCAAACAGGATAGCTGTGGTGGATTGCAAATCAAATCCAACGCTCAGTGGATCGATGCCCCCCCTCTCCCTAACACCTTTATTTGTAATACTGGCGATATGCTCGATCGTATGACGGGTGGTCTATATCGCTCTACACCACATCGAGTGTTGAATCAATCAGGGCGCGATCGCCTCTCCTTTCCTTTCTTTTTTGATCCAAACTTTAACGCCGAAGTTAAACCAATCCAACATCTTTCACTTCATCAAAACGACAATAAATATGAACGTTGGGATCAAGCCAGCGTTCATGAATTTCGTGGAACCTATGGAGATTACGTGTTAAACAAAGTGTCCAAAGTGTTCCCGATGCTGCGTCAAGCAGTGTTATAGATTGGCAAGGGGTAAAGATGGATTTAAAGACACTCAATAAGGTGAATACGTCTCAGCTCAGTCGCTCCTCAAAACGAGATCTTAGCGTTGCGAGTAAAGTATTTGCTACATTGATCATTTTAGTCCTGCTCTCCAGTTTTTTTGTGATTGTGAACGCGGGAGAACGAGGAGTTTTAATGCGGTTTGGGCAGGTTCAGCCGCAAGTGTTAGATGAAGGGCTGCACACGATTATTCCTATTGTAAATACGGTGCAGAAGTTGAGTGTTCGCGTGCAAAATCAGGAGATTTCAGCCGAAGCCTCTTCTAAGGATTTGCAGGAAGTTTACACCGATGTAGCGTTGAATTGGCATATTGTTCCAACAGAAGCAAACGTGATTTTTCAGGAAATTGGAGACAGACTTGCTATCGTCGAACGGATTATCAATCCTGCAGTTGAAGAAGTCCTTAAAGCGGTGATGGCGAAATATACTGCTGAGGAAATTGTGACTCGACGAAATGAGGTAAAAGCAGAGGTTGATGATTTATTGACAGAACGGTTAGCGGCTTATCACATTGCGGTAGATGACATTTCTTTGGTACATGTGCGTTTCTCAAATCGCTTTAGAGATGCGGTCGAGGCAAAACAAATTGCTGAACAAGAAGCCAAGCGGGCAGAATTTGTTGCCCTGAAAGCCAAACAGGAAGCAGAAGCACAGCTTAATTTGGCAAAAGGAGAAGCAGAAGCACAGCGCTTGTTGCGGGAAAATTTAACGCCAGAGATGCTGCAAAGACAGGCGATCGCCAAATGGAATGGCACCTTACCTCTCATTGTTGGCAGTGAAGGACCAAAACTTTTGGATTTGAATCGATTAATTCAACAAAGTGCCGGATTACCAACAGCTGGATCATCTAGTGTTGGATCACCTACTGCCGAGCCTTCTACCGCTGCGTCCTCCGCCGCTGCGTCCTCTTGAGCAGTTTGGTTCATTAACATTTGCTCAAAAGCGACTGCCGCTCGGCTTTGAAAGCGTTCTCGATGTTTGAGCTTCCACACGGGCTGAACAATGTCTAAAGTGGTCAGGCTTCCCTCTTGTTGAGTCACAGCGATCGCCCGTAGCGTTCCTAACTGCAATTCTTTCTGCACCATTAGGGCTGAAATTGCGGCGGCACCAATTCCCCCCTCAACAACAGATCTCACCATTTCACTGCTGGTTAAAACTAATACTACATTGAGTTGGAACGGCTTAATACCCAATCGCTCCAGGGTTTGCTCAAACACTTGCTGAACACCAGAACCCGGCTCTCGCATCACCCACTGCGTGGTGAGTAATTCCTCTACCTCAATTTTGCTGCGGCTGTACCAGGGATGAGTTTTTCCGACCACAATTTGGAGGCGATCGATCCCGACTTCCTCCTGCTCCAGCAAATTCCGCAACGTGGGTTTGACCTCTCCATTCACTAGCCCCAAATCAAACAGTCCTGATGCGGTTCCTTCACAAATTTCCTCGGCGTTGGCCAGGGTGCAATTGACCACAATCCCTGGATATTCTTGCTTGAATTGAGTAATTCGTTTTGGTAACCAGTAGTTCCCTACGGTGAGACTTGATCCCAGCCGCAACTCCCCTCGCTGCAAGCTGTTGAGTTCTCGCAATCCACGTTCAGTTAAAACTACCTGGTCGAGAATCTTTTGCGCTTCTGCTTCTAGCAGTTTTCCGGCTTCGGTAATTTCGATGTGTCGCCCAACGCGGTGAAACAGGCGTATTCCATACTCTTTTTCCAAAGTACTGATAGCGGCACTGACGGCAGGCTGAGTAATGTAGAGTTCTTCCGCAGCACGAGTAAAGTGTAAATGTTCTGCGACAGCCAGAAAAATTCGCAATTGCTCAAACGTCATCAATCTGTACGTGCCTTACTTTCTAAGCATTAAATCCGGTAAATCAATCGAAATTTAGTACTTTAAATAATGCCATAACCTTTCCTACAACGCAATCCTAGTAGCTTCAAAGCTTTCTCAAAAAATGGATGCCTTAATACCAACAGCAAAATTCTGAATTATTTTAATGTTTGAAAAATGTTTCCAAGCTACCTTTGATCTGAATTTGTAGTGCAAAAAAGAAGACGATCGCCACTATTTCTCAATAGAAATAGCGAACTATGCTTTTCACTTTTTCACTAAAAAAGAAAGATAAACCTATTTCCCTATGTAAAAATCGGAGAATTGAACACTGCTATGGAAAATTAACTTCACGCTGTTTGAGCTATTGTCAAACCTGCTCCAGGCAAGAGCTTTAAGCGTTCATAAATTACTTTTATCAATTCAAAAAGAAAGAGTATTTGATCCTATTCCTGCTTATCTCTACATTAGAGTTCATGCTCTTCGCAACGGATCCTTGCTGAGGCAAACCAATCAGTTTATGCAGAAGCGGTCGCGCTTTGTTTTTACATCAAACTACTGGAACTTGCCTAATGGTGAATCAATCAAACTCAAAGCCTACTCGCAGCACGCATGGCTTAAAGCCTGACTGTCTGCCATTTGGAGAGGTGCTGGCACAATCCTTTGCTGTAATTGCTCCGACTACAATTCCGGCATCCAACCTTGGGTTGATTGTTGCCTTGGCAGGAAGTGGAACCTGGCTTAGCCTTCTCATCGGCATGGTTGGGTTACTGTTTGTCAGCGTCAATATCAATCAGTTTGCCAGCCGTTCTGCATCACCGGGTTCGCTCTATTCCTACATTGCCAAGGGGCTGGGTCCAACTGCAGGCGTAGTATGTGGCTGGAGTCTGGTACTGGCTTACTTGTTTACAGGAATGTCGGTGCTGTGCGGCTTTGCTAACTTTAGCGACATGCTGCTGGGGCATTTAGGAATTCATTTCTCTGCAATTACCTGGCTAACTCTGGGAGCGGCGATCGCCTGGTATGCCGCCTACAAAGACATCCAGCTTTCAGCAATGGCGATGCTGTGGATGGAAGGCGCGTCTATCGTTTTGATTTTGGTTTTGGCGTTGATTATTTGGACACACACGGGTTTTGCCCTGGATTGGTCGCAGTTAACCTTGCACGATGCGACACCGGGCGGAGTGACGATGGGGTTAGTGCTAGTCCTGTTTGCCTTTTCTGGATTTGAAAGCGCCACTTCCCTAGGTGATGAAGCAAAAAATCCGCTGCGGAGCATTCCCAGGGCTGTGATAGGCAGCGCAATTATGGCAGGGCTATTCTTTATTGTGACTGCCTACATTGAAATCTTAGGATTTAGCAGCACAGGCACGTTAATCACCACCACAGAAGAACCTCTCGGTTTTCTTGCCCATCAAGTGGGTGTGGGGTTTTTGGGAGATCTGGTGGCATTTAGTGCGCTGTTTAGCTTTTTTGCCTGTGTGTTAGGCAGCATCAATCCAGCGGCACGAGTGTTTTTCACAATGGCGCGTCATGGGCTGTTTCCCTCAATGTTGGGTGAGGCACATAGTTTCAATCGCACTCCCCATGTGGCAATCTCACTGTGTTCGCTGCTGATGTTTTTGGTGCCTGCGGGGCTGTCACTCTTTCACATTCCCTTATTCGCAATGATGGGATATCTGGGGGCGATCGCCAGCTATGGCTTCTTAACGGTTTATATTTTGATTTCCGTTGCAGCTCCCGTCTATTTGACGCAGATCAACAAACTTCGTTCACGCGATGTGGTGTTTTCGGTGGTGGGCGTTGGCTTCATGAGTTTACCTGTGTTGGGCAGTGTAGGAATTCCGGGAAGCAATCTGTTCCCTGTTCCTGAAGCCCCCTACAACCTGTTTCCCTACTTATTTTTGCTCTACCTCGCTATCACCTGCGGTTCGTTCGTTGTTCAGCGCCTTCGCTCTCCTCGCACAGTTTTGATTATGGAGCGCAGTATCAATGAAATTCATGAACGATTTACTGCCTTCGAACCAGTCGTGGTGCCATCTTCAGGAACTGGTCCACTACCCTCTTCCCCGTTTCCCTTACCTCCCGATCATTGAGGACTATCATCTGTGAATGAGTTACTGAAAGCCATTTCAACTGGATTTACAGCATTTACTGCCACTAACCTGGATGACATTTTGATCCTGCTTCTGTTCTTTTCTCAAGTTAATTCAGTGTTTCGACGACGACACATTGTTGCAGGGCAATATTTAGGATTTGTGGCACTGGTTGCAATCAGTCTCCCCGGCTTCTTTAGCAGTATGGTGCTGCCTCGCCCCTGGATTGGCATGTTAGGAATTGTCCCGATTGTGATTGGGTTGAGCCGTTTAATCAATCCCGTTCAGGATGAGGATGAAGAAGCCGAAGCGCCACAGTCGCCTGAGCGTTCTTGGTACTCTAGCTTGCTCTCACCTCAAGCCTATGGCGTGGCGGCCGTGACGTTTGCGAATGGAGGTGACAATATCGGCATCTATGTCCCCCTATTTGCCAGCAGCAATGGACTCACTTTGTCAGTCATTTTGGCAGTTTTCTTTGTGCTGGTAGGAGTTTGGTGTTTTGCTGCCTATCGCCTAATGCAAGTGCCTGCGATCGCCAAATCGCTCACCGATTATGGTAATCAACTCGTTCCATTTGTGCTGATTGGCTTAGGAATTCTGATTTTGATTGATAGCCACACTCTAGAAAATCGTGGTCTAGCAGTGCTGACGCTAGTAATTAGTGGTCTGTTTGGGCTACACCTGTTTCGCAGTGCAGCACGTCCCAACGTTGCGGTGACCAATCTCAAGCAAAATTAAAGGAGTCACTATGAATACCTAAATACATCATGGGCTGGATCGTACAAGCCATCACGACAGGCATCGCTGCCTTTGCTGCCACTAACATTGACGACATCATCATCTTGATGCTCTTCTTTGCCCAGGTCAATGCAATCCTCCGCCCTTATCACATTGTTGCAGGTCAATATCTAGGGTTTTTGGTATTGATTTTGGCGAGCCTTCCTGGCTTTATAGGTGGATTATTGATTCCAAAAGCATGGATCGGGCTACTGGGAATTCTGCCAATCATCATTGGAGTGAGTCAGCTTCTCAATCGCGATAAACCAGATACCGATGTTCAGACCTTATCGCATCAGTCAGGCTCGACCTCAGAGCGATCGCCCTCATCTAAACTGGCAGCGCTACTCACCCCGCAAACCTACAGTGTGGCAGCCGTCACCCTCGCCAATGGAGGAGACAACATCGGCATCTATGTTCCCTTATTTGCCAGTTGTGATTTGCCCATGTTGCTGCTAATTCTTACCGTTTTTTTCGTGCTGATTGGAGTGTGGTGTTATGTTGCTTATCGCTTAGCCCGATTTCCGGCGATCGCCCATCTTCTAACCCGCTATGGACATGCGATCGTCCCGTTTGTGTTGATTGGTTTAGGGATGTTCATTTTACTTGAAAGCAAAACTTATCAACTGTTCACATCTGCCCCATTGTTTTAGTTCTAAACTCGAAGGAGATTGACCATGAAACTGTTCAAATTGCTGCTGATTGGATTGATGCTTTTCCTCAACATCGCCGTTGCTCAACCCGCTCTCGCCGATCCACCTCCTTTAGATCAAAATCCTGACTACGCTCAAATTACTGAGACGTTAGTCAACTTGACTCAAGCACAAGATACCGACACTCCCCCTGAAGGAATGACGATGGAGCAAGTGCAACAGCAAATTGCGGATTTGCAATACCAAAAATACATCATGGAAACGGGCGAAGACACGATATGCCGCAATGATACGGCTCAAGCGATCGCCGTCTATGGTGACAAGTCTAAAACATCAACTTCCACCTTTGATCAGGTCATGTACCTCCTGCCCGCAGGAGCAGAAACCGATGATGATTGGGCTTGCAAAGGAATCTACTTGCCTAATGATGTCAAAGTAGCAGGGTTGAATGTCGGCAGCGCAGCCGCTATTAAAGTTCTGCAAGGAACACAGTTGATCGCGACAGAAAATCCTGATACAGGAGCGATCGAGTTAAATCTTCCCGCAACCCAACTCTTCAAGTCTGGAGATTTGAATTGGGAAATTCCCGATTTAACTCAGGCAGACCTGACCACTCAATTTCCCGCTGCACCCTTAGATTAAGCAACTTCAGGTCTCCGACTTCCTTGAGAAGTCGGAGACCTGAACGACTAAACTGGTTCATTCAGGAGTAAGCATCTGAATATTCTAGAATTTTCCGTATTAGTGTGGGCTGGCTCGTTCCTGGCAGGATTTTTGGGAGCGTTGACGGGTTTAGGTGGCGGTGTGGTGATCGTTCCGCTGCTGACCTCTGTATTTGGCGTGGATATCCGCTATGCGATTGGGGCATCGCTCGTCTCAGTGATTGCAACCTCCTGTGCAGCAGCATCCACCTACATTCGCCAGGGCTATGCCAATTTAAGGTTGGGTATGTTTCTGGAAGTGGCTACCACTATTGGAGCCATTGTAGGAGCACTACTGGCAACCATGATTTCGATCAAGCTATTAACGCTGGTGCTGGCGATCGTACTGCTCTACTCCGCATACTTGGCGCAGCAACCCCGGTCAGAAGTGCTGACCGATGACGCAGAAGAAGCGCTGACTCAACAACTACAATTGCATGGCACCTATCCAACCCCTGATGGACTAATGAGCTATCAGGCTTACTCGGTGCCACTGGGATTTGGGCTAATGTCGATCGCAGGCGTTCTATCTGGACTATTGGGAATTGGCTCTGGTGCGTTGAAAGTGCTAGCAATGGACCAGGTCATGCGCCTACCGTTTAAAGTATCGACTACCACCAGCAGTTTCACGATCGGCGTAACGGCGGCTGTTTCTGCGGGTGTGTATCTGGCGCGAGGCTATATTGATCCAGGATTGTCAATGCCTGTAATGTTAGGGGTGTTTCCTGGTGCCTGGTTGGGTGCAAAAGCGTTGATGGGTACAAAAGTGAGTGTGTTGCGGGTCGTATTTAGTGTCGTCCTGGTCGTGATGTCGTTCAAGATGGTTTACAACGCATTTGGAGAGATGTGAGATGCCTCCCGAGTCCGAAGTTCAAATACCTACCTCAACCGTAACCGCCCAAGCCCTGTCGATCGCCCTTGAGCATCCTCCAGTCGTTGTTGATCTGTCGGTCAGTTGTCAGGACTATCCCCAGCACCAGTTAGACGAGCGATCGCCTGATTGCCGATTAGGAATAATCCTCAGCAATCTACTGAAGTATGGTGTGTGGCTTGCCACTGCAATAGTTTTATTGGGCGGCATTCTATATCTTGTCCGACACGGTATGGAACCCGTTAACTACCATATTTTTCAGGGCGAACCTGATATGTTTCGATCGCCTGCCGGAGTAATCGATGCAGTACTTTCCGGTCGTCGTCGCGGCATTGTGCAGCTAGGGCTATTATTCTTAATTGCAACCCCCGTCCTGCGGGTTCTAGTGTCTTTTATCTTCTTTATTAAGCAGCGCGATATTCCCTATGTAATCATAACGGGCTTAGTCATTAGTGGCTTGCTCTACAGTTTGCTGGGAGCCTATTTCTAATACACTTCATTCATGCAGAATGGGCTAACTTCCAACTCACCATCACTAGGATCAGGTAAACAGCAAATCGCAACGCTTTCTGAGGTGCGGCTTGACAGAGTTTTGCCCCTATCAACACACCCGGAATTGATCCAACCCAGATGGGAAGAACTAAGCTCCAGTCCACTGTCCCTAGCGTTAAATGTCCTAAAGAGGTGACGCTAAGGAGAATTGCCGCCTGAGTTAAATCAGTGCCCACTAATTTCTTAGCATCTAGTTGAAACAGGGCGATTAATACCAGGGCAAACATTGAACCAGATGAAACGCTGGTAATGCCAACCATGCAGCCTAATATTGCACCAACCGCGATCGCGATCGCCCTTCCATTCAAAGTATCTAGATTCAGCTTGGGTAAGGAGGGCAATTTCAGCGACGGAGCCACCATCATCAGGATCAGTTGCAGGAGTGCCACCAGCGTGATCATCAGAATGGCAATGCCCAGTAATCGCAGCAGTAGACTATCTAAATTAATGTCACTTTGTCGAATGGAATGCAGCAGACCAACCCCAACGAGGGAACCCGGCACACTGCCTGAAGCTAACCATTTCACCGCCTGTACATCAACCGTCTGCTGCCGCCAGTGTTTTACCCCACCCACAATTTTCATCAACGTTGCGGCAACTACGTCAGAGCTAACTGCTATCGAAGCAGGCACCTGAAACACAACGATGAGCATGGGTGTGATCAGAGAAGCACCACCGATTCCTGTCAGCCCCACAATAATTCCAACTACAAAACTGAGGGATGAAAGCAGTAGGTAGTTCATCTTAGCGATCGCCTCCAAAGGGCCACAGCACACTCAAGCTAAACGAACTTCCTTCTAGGTCTAAGCCAGGAGTTTCCAAAATGTGGAGATGAATTAACCCCAAAATAATTAAGGTGTAGACCGTGGAGGAAACTACACCTGTAATCAGTTCTTTCTTAAGATTGCGCTCTTTTGCCTCACCCTGGAAGACATCCATAATCCCCAGTTGCATCAGCAGGATTCCCGCTACATTAGAGAGCCAGTACCCGGCGATCGCCGCAGGCAAGAAGAAATCAGGCGAAAAGCGGCTCGCTAAGTAGCCCAACCCGTAGGCAAACGGTAGGTTAAAAAATAGATCGTTCCACCAGGAGAGCGGCGACAGCAAATACCCTAAGACTAATAAAAAGCCACCCCGCAGGCGTTTGAGGGGAGTCGGTTGTTCTGGGCTAAATGACGAAGTTGAATCAAGGGGCGCATCCGGTTCTGACAGACGTTCCATAAAATACGGTAATTTGACGTAGTTACCGTATTTTATACCGTGCTGGACGAAAAACTGCAAATTTGCAGTTCCAGCACTTAACCTTTACACGATTCAAACAATTGAACGCACCACTCCGCCATCTACTCGCAGTGCGGCTCCATTTGTGGCAGAGGATAGAGGGCTAGCGACAAATGCAACTAACGCAGCAACTTCTTTGGTCGTCGCAAAGCGTTGAATTAGAGAAGAGGGGCGCGTTTTCTCAAAAAACTCCTTCTCCACCTGCTCTGGTGAAATCTTTTGCTCTGTTCCCAATCCTTGAATAAACTCTTCTACCCCTTCTGAGCGCGTGGGTCCTGGTAGCACTGAGTTTACGGTGACATTGGTCCCGACTGTTGTTTCGGCTAACCCTCGTGCTAGAGATACCTGAGCAGTTTTTGTCACCCCATAGTGAATCATTTCAGCGGGAATATTCACGGCAGACTCACTGGAGATAAAGATGATTCTCCCCCAGTTTTTCTGCATCATCTTAGGCAAGTAATGTCGAGAGAGCCGAACGCCACTCATGACGTTTACTTCCAGGAATTTTAGCCACTCATCATCTGAAATTTCGCTAAAGGCTTTTGCACCATAAATGCCCAGGTTGTTGACTAGAATGTCAACCTCTGGAACTTTGTGAAACAAAGCGTTTGCGCCATCAGCAGTACCTAGGTCAGCAGCTAGTCCTTGCAGTTTGACATCAGGTGACTTTTGTTTGATCTGATCAATCGCTGCATTTACTCGTGCTTCAGTGCGTCCGTTGACAATGACGGCTGCTCCTTCTTGAGCCAAGGTGGTGGCGATCGCCAGTCCAATTCCAGCCGTCGAACCACTCACTACTGCGACTTTGCCAGTCAGTTGAAGATCCATAGTCTTGAATGTCCTAGAAATCGACTGGAAACTCAGACTATTTGAACGGTTTCTAGCGACTTAGGTCATCCCTCGGACGAGGGGAAAAGGGGCGATTGCATCAAATTGCTTCATCAGTTCCAATGATTTTGCATCCTCTGCATAATCGCGTGCACACGCTATATTGACCTCTTGCGATAGATGACTAATGATGAATTTGCTCTCTGCCTAACTTGAAATCTGCTCCGATGTGCTGCGATTAAAAGTAAAGTTTGGGTAAAGGGCGTTTTATTCTAGAGTCTGATTCACTCTGATCCGAGCGTTGAAATCTGCTGATGACCAAACTGATTATTCAAATTCCTTGCTACAACGAGGAAGCCACCTTAGGAATGACGCTAGCTGAGCTACCGCGCCAGATTCCTGGCATCGATCAGGTGGAATGGCTGATTATCAACGATGGCAGCAGCGATCGCACCGTTGAAGTAGCGCTAGCCAATGGAGTAGATCATGTCGTCAGCTTTGCCCGCAATCAAGGATTAGCTCATGCCTTCATGGCAGGGTTAGAAGCGTGCCTTAAGGCGGGGGCAGACATCATTGTAAATACGGATGCAGACAATCAGTACTGTGCGGCTGACATTCCCAGGTTGGTCGAGCCGATTTTGCAAGGCGAAGCAGACATCGTGGTAGGGGCGCGACCGATTCGGCAAATTAAGCATTTTTCGCCCATCAAAAAGCTGCTGCAAGGGTTTGGCAGTTGGGTGGTTCGGCTAGCCAGCAAAACGAATGTCGTAGACGCGCCAAGCGGCTTTCGGGCAATCAGTCGAGAGGCAGCGCTGCGACTAAATGTGTTTAACGAGTACACCTACACTCTGGAGACCATTATTCAGGCAGGGCGGCAAGGGATGGCAATTAAGTCAGTGCCGATTCGCACAAACGGCTATTTGCGTCCCTCGCGGTTGGTGAAAAGCATTCCCTCGTATGTGAAGCGATCGCTTCTTACCATTCTGCGAATCTCAATGACCTACAAGCCGCTACGTTTTTTCGCGGTCTTGGGTAGTATTCCCTTTTCTATGGGCTTTTTGCTGGGAGTTCGCTGGCTAGTCTTGTTCTTTCTTGAGAATGGGACGCGATCGCGCGCGCCTAGTCTGATTCTGGCGGCAATCTTGATTCTGATTGGCTTTCAACTGTGGATGTTTGGCTTAGTCGCAGACCTGATGGCGGTCAACCGCAAAGTATTAGAAGATATTCAATTGCGCCTGCGTCGAGCAGAACTGAATTCCAACCAAAAAGAGCGATGAAAATGGGGAACGGGATAAAACACAGCTTCTGGAGCCGCTTTCAAACACAGGTGATTCAACCCAAGAATTGCACGCACTGTGGCGCATGTGTAGGACTGCATCCAGAGCTGCTGGAGTTTCGGGAAACCCCATCTGGGCCACTGCCCTTTTTGCGTCGAGCTTTGACTGATGCAGAAGACCAATCGCTGGCATTGGCGTGGGCGGTTTGCTCTGGGCGTGGCGTTCCCTATCCTGACCTGCTGGCATACCTGAACGATGGCAAGCCTAACAGTCCGCTGCTGGGTGCTTATCGGCAGGTGTTTACGGGCTATGCGGCTGACCCAGCCGTTCGACGGCGCGGTGCATCGGGCGGAGTAATCAGCCGAGTCCTGATTCATTTGCTAGAAAGCGGTCAAATTGAGGGAGCCGTCGTGCTGCGTCAGGGCTTGCATTCCCCAGAAGCCGCGACCCCGGTAATCGCTACCAGTCGAGAAGAAATTCTTGCAGCGGCTCAAAGTGTCTATGCCGTCACTCCGACGCTGACGATTTTGCCTGAAATCGCAGCATTCCCTGGTCGTCTGGCGTTTGTTGGGCTCCCCGAACAGGTCACTGCACTGCGAATGCTCCAGGCAGCAGGACATCCTGCTGCTCAGAAGGTCGTATTTGTGGCTGGTCCTTATACAGGGACGAACATGTATGCGGGAGCAGTACGGGCGTTTTTGCGGATGCAGGGGGTGAAGGATGCGATCGCCATTACCTCACTCCAATGGCGAGCAGGCGAATGGCCTGGCTACCTTCAGGTTGAAACCGCTGATGGGCGTGTCTTCAAAGCCCAAAAGTTTTACTACAACTACCTAATTCCTTTCTACATTTCGCGCAACTGCCAGATCACGCCCGACTTCACCAACGAGGCCACCGATTTATCGGTCGGGGATGCCTGGTCGCCCCAATTTGAGCAGGCAGGGGGTGGACATTCTGTGATCGTGGCTCGAAGTGAATTTGCTGAAAAAGTTCTGTTTGCGATGCAGCAATCTGGCGAACTGACGCTAGAGCCAATTCCCGTCAATCAAGCATTGGGAATGCACGGTCATATGCTCGACTTCAAAAAGCGAGGCAGCTTCATCCGACTAGCCGTGCAGCAGCGACAGGGCATTCCTGTTCCTGACTTTGGCTACCGTCCTGAAAAAATTCCCCTCAGTCGCTGGCTCGTCGAAGTTGTAATCAGCGGTTCTTTTCTAATTGGTCGTCAAGCTTGGGCAAGATGGCTAGTTTCTAAACTGCCAATGGAGCTCGTTGGTCCAACCTTTAACTTCTTGCGTAAAACCTGGAAGGGGTTGTCTAAGCCAACTAAGCGGAAGGGGTTGGCTGAGGTGAGGTTTGTTGAGGAGGGGGGGAGCGATCGCTGGCAAGAAATCCAGTCCAGTGTAAAAGGGTAGAGTGCTATAGGATCAAACTAAACCAGACTATCAGTAAGATTTGGTGAGGGTGATACGCTTTTATAGCAGTTCTTCAGAACTCCTAACTCGTTGTGCGATCGCCCTCAACCTCAATGTCTGACTTGCCTTCCCAATTTCGCCACTACGTCAACTGCCAGATGGCGCGGGTATTGACCCAGATGGATCGTGACCCTGATTCACCCACTTTTGGCTGTTTCGATCGCAACTATTGGCATTACAAAATTCGTGATTTTCCCTCAGCCATTCTTCAGCAGGGCGTTTTTACTTTAGAGGCAGTACGAGCTGGACAAATCGCTGTCAACGTTTCCTCTGATGTAATCGAGCGCTGGTGTGTCGGTGCAGTGAATGCGCTGGCACGGCAGGTCGATCGCCACGGTGGAGTAGACGAGTACTATCCGTTTGAGCGCAGCTATCCGGCTTCGGCGTTTGGACTGTACGGGGCAAGTCGAGTGCTGTATGACTGGCAAACCAACGCTCCGCATTTACTCAATTCTGTAAATGAGGCTCCCCTGAAGCGACTAGCGCAAAAGCTGGCAGGGCGGATAGAGCAAAAGGCAATGAATCAACAGGCAGCGGGACTAGCGGGGATTGCGCTGGCTGCAAAGGTGGGAATCATTGCCCCAAGCGCCATTCAGCCGATCGCCGATCGCCTCTTCCAGTCGCAGCACCCCGAAGGTTGGTTCAACGAGTATGGTGGGCCAGATTTCGGCTATCTGACCGTCACTCTGGATGCACTAGCCGATTATCATGACGTAACTCACGATGAGCGAGCGATTCAGGCAACGGATAGGGCGATCGCCTTCCTCGCTCGACTGGTAGGCGCTGACGGTCGATTGCCTTCTACTTTGAACTGTCGCAACACTGATTATGTGGTGCCTTACGGATTGGTTCGGGCTGCATCCCGCAATCCTCTAGCAAGCTGGTTAGTTGAAACGCTATTTCGCGATTTAGGACAACCCAGCCATCCGATCTGGGCAACAGATGACCGCTACCACTGTCATTATGTATTCGCCAGTATTGTAAGAAGTTTGCCTTACTTAGACGCAATGCAAGCAGCTCAGGCTCCAACTTTTCGACCTGAAGTTTGGTTGGAGGGTTGTGGTTATTGGGTTTACTGGTCAAGCGATCGCCAGTGGACTACCTACGTTGCAGCGCGCAAAGGTGGCTTAGTCAGAATTCATCGTCAGAATCAGTCGCCTGTTGTTGACCACGGTTGGCGAATTGAGGCAAAAGGCGGACTCTGGACAAGCAACTGGTGGTCAGATGAGTGGTCGATTCAGCGGCAGGGACAGGAAATTTGCATTCGCGGCAACTGTCAGAAAACTCAGTTTCATGTTGCTAGCCCTGTCAAACATGCCGTTCTGCGGCTGTTGGCTTGGCTGTTTGGTGAAAAGCTGGTCCCGTTTTTGAAGCAAAAAATGATTTTTCGACCAGGTAAAGCAGACGGGCCGCAGTTTGAACGACGGGTGCAGATTAGTTCCAGTGGAGTGCAGCTTCAGGATCAGATAGAAGCACGGGCAGGGGCGATCGCCACGACTAGCCCACGCCAAAACCTGCGCCACGTTGCCAGTGCAGACAGCTTTAGCCCTGAAGAATGGCAGCCTGCGTTACTTCCCCCAACTCGTCAAGCGCTGGATCGCAAGCTGCAAGTTAGTGCTAATTGGGCGGCAGGCTCGGATCTATGAAACGGCTGGTTTCTCTGGCGGTTAGCCTACTCATCCTGGGTGTGATTTACTGGCAAATCGACACTCGTGGACTGGTGCAGGTATTTCAGCAGAGCGATCGCCTCTGGTTGGGAATCAGTCTGGGAATGGTCGTGCCGCTGACGCTGATGACGGGCTGGCGGCTTCAGCAACTCATGCCCCACGAGCGAGACAAGCAGCAAGCAACCTCTCCACCTTTGCCGTTTTGGGAAGCAAATCGCTTAATTCTGGTTGCCTGTGTGTTGAACATGGTGCTGCCCTCAAAAATGGGCGACATTGCTAAAGCTTACTTCATGCGCGATCGCGGTCATCTGGATGGCTCTCTCGCCGTTTCCCTGGTGGTATTTGAAAAAGCCTGCGATTTGCTGTCCCTGTTACTGTGGTGCGCTCTGGGATTGGTGCTTTACCCGCAAAAGGGCTGGATCTTTTGGGTAATGACTCTCAGTGTCGTATCGGGGCTGATTGTAGGACTGCTGCTGTTAGGGTCGCGCAAATTTGCTCAGTTCTTCTTTCAGCTAGGTCAGTTCATTGCTCCCAAAAAAACAAAAGCCAACCTTGAAGCTTTAGGTAAAGCCTGGGAAACCATGCACGCCTATTTTTGGGGCGATCGCCTGCACCTGCTCAAGATTGTTGGCACTTCAATTCTGATCTGGTTTTTTCATCTACTGCAAATCTGGTTTTTTATCTTCGCTCTCAAAGCCTGGACACCGTTTTTGGCGAATCTAGCACTGGCTCCGTTGGCAATTTTGGCAGGATTGCTGCCACTTACCTTTGCTGGAGTGGGTACCCGTGATGCAGCGATTATTGCTTTTTATCAACCCTTTATCGACACACCAACTGCTGCTGCATTAGGACTGTTGTGTACATCACGCTACTTGTTACCTGCGATCGCTGGACTCCCCTTCCTTAGCGAATATTTAGGTAAACTGCGTCGTTTAAAGAGAACAGCTAGTAACCCAGAAAACCTTTAGGAAAGCAACAGCCTTGATACGATGGGTAAACTTCTCCTCGACGAAAATAACTCGATAAAAATAAAGCGATCGCAACGGATGGAAAAAGGGCATTGCTGATCTGATGTATGAATTTCGTAGGGTCATGGCATTGCCATGACCCTAACTAGAAACTGCTCCAGTGCCCTTCAGGGAGCAAAACACCACCCCAGTGCTTTGCCTGCTCAAGGGACATTCGATAGACCCAGGCTTTACCTACTGGTTGGCGATCGCTCCCCCAGACTTCAATCTCCTCCCGCTGATATTCGTTTTCCTCAGCAGGGCGATCGGGGGCATAGTTCTCCCATTCATCCAGATCCTTTAGGACAGTTGAGTCAGCAAAGGTCAGCAAAAATCCGTAAACCCAACCCTTTCCTAGCGTCATTGCCGGATAGCCCATTGGTAGCGCAAACAGTTGACCGGAGGCGATCGCTTCACACACCGCCACTACTTTCCCCGCACAATATCTTTGATAGGATGCTTCATCCGGTTTCAACGTTCCGTAGACGAATACTCTAACTAGAGGTGAGTCACAGCCCTGTTGAGCCTGGAGCATAGGAAGTAGACAGAGATCTAAGTTAACTGGCTCAAGATTCTATAACGTCGTCGTCATCCATGACCGATCGCCCATTACCAATTACGATGACTGCTAGCCCCGGTTAGCCCCACGAATTTGAGTAGCTAGGCTATTTCCGGGAAGTCACCATTTAGAATGGTGTAAATACTTAACGTTTGAATCAGGAGACCTGTGCGTGGAATCCCGTTATAACCCAGCGGCGATTGAGGAAAAATGGCAGCAAGTTTGGGCAGAGCAAGCGCTGTATCAGGCACTAGACGACAGCGACAAGCCCAAGTTTTACGCGCTGTCGATGTTCCCTTACCCGTCGGGCAACCTGCACATGGGACACGTCCGCGTCTACACGATTACCGACGTGATTGCTCGGCTCAAGCGAATGCAGGGGCATCGCGTTCTCAACCCAATGGGCTGGGATGCGTTTGGGCTACCCGCAGAGAATGCTGCCATTGATCGGGGCATTCATCCGGCAAAGTGGACGTATCAAAATATTGCTCAGATGCGAGCGCAGCTTCAGCGGTTGGGCATCTCCTTTGACTGGGAACGTGAGCTAGCAACCTGCTCGCCCGACTACTATCACTGGACGCAGTGGATTTTCTTAGAGTTCTTCCAGGCAGGGCTAGCCTACCAAAAAGAAGCAACGGTTAACTGGGACCCGATTGACCAAACCGTTTTGGCAAACGAACAGGTGGATAGTGAAGGGCGTTCTTGGCGATCGGGCGCTATGGTCGAGCGTCGCCTTTTGCGTCAGTGGTTCCTCAAAATCACCGCTTACGCTGAGCAGTTGCTCAAGGATTTGGATCAGCTTTCTGGTTGGCCCGAGCGGGTCAAGCTGATGCAGGAAAACTGGATCGGCAAATCTACTGGTGCTGAAGTCGTTTTCAAAACGGAAACTGGAGAGGCTTTGCCCATCTTCACCACTCGCCCTGACACGCTCTGGGGTGCAACCTTCATGGTGCTCTCACCAGAGCATCCTTTAGTAGAAAAGTTGACCACTTCAGAGCAAGCGGAAACTATTCAAGCCTATCAAGCTGCCGCTGCCGCTCAAAGCGAAATTGACCGCACGGCTGAGGATCGCGAGAAAACAGGCGTTTGGACAGGTAGTTATGCAGTCAATCCAGTCAATGGCGAGAAGTTGCCCATCTGGATTGCAGACTACGTGCTGATGGGCTACGGTACGGGCGCAATTATGGCAGTTCCCGCCCATGACCAGCGTGACTTTGAGTTTGCCAGAAAGTTTAATTTGCCAATTAAAGTCGTTGTTCAGCCAAACGACCAGACTCTTGATGCGGATAGCATGACCGCAGCCTTTGTCGGTGAAGGGGTAATCGTTCACTCTGAAGACTTGAATGGGGTTGCGGCTGGGAAAGCCCCAGGGCAAAGTGTTGAAGCGGCTGTTCAATGGCTGGAGAAAAACGGCAAAGGCAAAGGCACCGCAACCTATCGCCTGCGCGACTGGCTGATTTCTCGTCAGCGCTATTGGGGCGCACCCATTCCGATCATTCATTGTCCCAACTGTGGAGCTGTTCCGGTTCCAGCAGCAGATTTGCCTGTGCAGTTGCCAGAAGACGTAGAGTTTTCGGGACGTGGACCTTCCCCCCTAGCACAGTTAGAATCCTGGATTAACGTGCCCTGCCCCAGTTGCGGCACCCCGGCAAAGCGCGAAACAGATACGATGGACACGTTCATCGATTCCTCGTGGTATTTCTTGCGCTACCCAGATGCCAAGAATGGACAGCAGGCGTTTGATCCGGCAAAGGTGAATGGCTGGATGCCCGTTGACCAGTACGTGGGCGGCATTGAACACGCGATTTTACATTTGCTATATTCGCGGTTCTTTACAAAAGTGTTGCGCGATCGCAACCTGCTCAATTTCGACGAACCCTTCCAACGTCTATTGACTCAGGGTATGGTCCAGGCGGCTGCTTACAAAAATCGGACTACAGGTAAATACATTCCTCCGAGTCAGATTAACCCTGCCGACCCTAAAGATCCTGAAACAGGTGAGCCGCTGGAAGTCTCCTACGAGAAGATGTCAAAGTCAAAGTACAACGGCATCGATCCAGAACAGGTTTTGGCAAAATACGGCGCGGATACTGCTCGGATGTTCATTCTATTTAAGGCTCCACCCGAAAAGGATCTGGAGTGGGATGATGCGGATGTCGAAGGTCAGTTTCGCTTCTTAAACCGAGTTTGGCGCTTGGTGGCAGAGTTTGCTGAAAAGGGGCGATCGCCTGCCGCGTCTCCAACTCCAGCAGCCGAGTTAACCAAGCCTGAAAAGGAACTGCGATTTGCCATCCATTACGCCATCAAAGAGGTCAGTGAAGATCTGGAAGGCGAATATCAATTCAACACTGCGGTTTCGGAATTGATGAAGCTGAGCAATGCTTTAGCAGATTCCACTTGCAAAGACTCACCTATTTACGCAGAAGGAATCAACGCTTTAGTTCTGCTCCTGGCTCCCTTTGCGCCTCACATCGCAGATGAAGCATGGAAAGTGTTGGGACATTCTGGCTCAGTGCATCAGCAAAGCTGGCTTACGCCTGATCCAGCGGCACTGGTTGTGGACGAAATTCCGTTAGTGATTCAAATTAACGGCAAAACGCGAGGTACGATTCAGGTGCCTGCCCAAGCAGACAAGCCTGCCCTGGAACAGTACGCTCGTGAGTCAGAGATCGCCCAGCGCTACATCACTGATAAGGAAGTTAAAAAAGTGATTGTAGTGCCTGGGAAACTGGTGAACTTTGTAGTGGTCTAAACCCAATCGAATTAACTCTAATTGGCTGGCAAACAGTTTCTGACCGAGGCAGGATGTAGCTCATTTTGCCTTATGTCATTGTAGAGACAGGATCAGCAGCCATTCAAACGGGACAAACTCATGAAACTACAAAATTTAGGACATATATTGACTGGAGTTCTTTTGGCTGCTGTAGTTGCCTGCGCTCCTCCATCAACCCAAACGCCCTCTGCAAGCCAGGATATCCAACTTGAAAGTGAAGCTTCTTCAGATGAATCATCCCCTGAAGCTCAAAGCTATAGCGAGTCATCTGCCCCTGAGACTAAAACGGCTCAACTTAGTGTAGAAGGGGAAACAACTGAAATCGAGCTAGAACGCTTTGTCTCAGAGTCTTCACCTTTTATCACTTACTTTCCCGCTGAGGACTTCATGCCAGAGGTAGCAGGAGGAAGCAAAGAAGAGGGCGATCGCTTCTACTTCAGCCCAACGGGTACGCCAGACCAAAAAGCCTACGTCCAGATCGTTTTTCCAGAAGGGGCTTCTAGCTCTGAGGACGTGAAGGAACTAGTTTTGGGCGGTAAAGGCTTGTTAGCAGCCAACAATTGGGATGAAGTTAGTCAAAACAGTTCTTCTGCCTATCCCTGGGCAGTAGAGGAAATCATTTATGAGCAAGATACTGAAGCCGAAATCTACACAGGCGTTGTTTACATTGGCGAACAGAACGGTGAAGCTTTCTACGTAATAACTCACGCTCCGGTTGAATACGGTGATGGCTTTGATCCAAGAGCAAACATGATCTTAGAAAACTTAGAAGTCAGTAATTAGAAAATTGACAAGAACCATCAAAAGCAGAGAGGGAAGGGCGATCGCCCTTCCCTCTCTGCTTTTTCATCCTAAGGTGACTCTATTCCATCATGCTCGAATCTCAAAATCATTCGCCGTAATGGATGGAATTGAGCCAGTGTTTGTAGTTAACTGTGCAAACTGAACACCTGTGTAGAACAAGTTTCCAGTACCCAAGCTGTAGACAATGTTGGCACTGCCTGCTCCTGCGTCAGTTTCAACAATTGCAAAATCGCTCTCTTGGCTAAAAGCTAAACCTGGCCCGCTTTGCAGGCTAAAGGTAGTTTTATCCAACACAATTTTGTCGGTGTTGGATTGGAATCCTTCAATTCGGTCTGATCCCACATCGCCAGTTGCAAACACACTGCCGGTGTCATAGACAAAACGGTCAATTCCAGTCCCACCTTTGAGAACATCATTTCCTGCGCCCCCATTGAGGATGTCATCCCCGTTGTCGCCGTTCAAAATGTCATTCCCAGCTCCTCCAAATAGGAGGTCATTTCCTTCACTGCCAGAGATATCGTCATTTCCACCCAAACCAGAGAGTGTGTTGTTACCTCCATTTCCAGTAATGGTGTTGCTGGAATTATTGCCCGTACCGATGAGGGCATCACCAGTTAGAGATAGGTTTTCCAGGTTATCACTCAAAGTGAAATTAAAAGTAGATTGAACGGTATCTAATCCTCCATCGGTTGCCTCAAAGATAGTGTCAAGGTCATCAACGATGTAGGTATCATTGCCGCCACCGCCTTCCAAGATGTCAGCGCCATCGCCTCCAGTCAAAATGTTGTCACCTTGATTACCAATAATGCGGTTAGTAAGTCCATTGCCTGTGCCGTTGATGTTGCCTGCGCCCGACGCTAGGGTCAGGTTTTCAACGCCTGCTCCTAAAGTAAAGGTAACTTTAGAGATGACTAAATCAGCTCCAGAACCACCCATTTCATCAACTTGGTCGAGCAGACTATCAACATAGTAAGTGTCATTGCCTGCACCACCCATTAGAACATCGTTACCGGCACCACCATCTAGTCTGTTGTTACCAGCATTGCCAATGATAGTGTTTCTGAGGGCATTACCTGTACCGTCAATGTTGTCTTCTCCAGTCAGGGTCAGGTTCTCAACATCATCACCCAGCACAAAGGTGAATCCTGCTACAACGGTGTCGATGCCGCCGCCAGGGAGTTCGACGACGCGATCGCCTGCATCATCAATGAAGTAAGTATCGTTGCCCAAACCACCACTCATTTCATCAGCGCCTGCTCGACCATCCAAAATGTTGTCACCGCTATTGCCGATAATGGTGTTAGCTAAAGCGTTACCTGTACCGTTGATAGAAGCTGACCCAGTTAAAGTCAAGTTTTCGACGAAGTTGCCCAGCGTATACGTAACGCTAGAGTTTACTTGGTCAGTTCCCTGAGCCTCTAGTTCAACGATGACATCACCACCGTTGTCCACAATGTAGAGGTCATTTCCTGCTCCACCAGTCAGTCGATCTGCACCAGCACCACCATCTAACCTGTTGTTGCCTGTATTCCCTGTTATCGTGTTGGCAAGCTCATTACCAGTACCGTTAATGTCGCCAGCTCCAGCAGTCAAGGTCAGGTTTTCGATATTGCCCCCCAAAGCGAAGTTAACGCTAGAGCGAACTAGATCCAGCCCATCCCCGGCTTCAGTAACGGTATCTCCTAAATTGTCCACGATGTAGGTGTCATTGCCTTCTCCACCACTCATTGTGTCTGCTCCAGTTCCGCCGTCAATGAAGTCATCACCTGCGCCGCCGCCCAAGACGTTATTGCCCTCATTGCCGACAATGGTGTTATTCAAGGCGTTGCCATTGCCAGCAATATTGCCAGCTCCAGCAGTCAGGATGAGGTTTTCAACGTTATCACTCAAGCTAATGGAGACACTGGAACGAACGGTATCGATTCCCTGGTTAGCTTCCTCAAAAACGGTGTCGCTCAGGTCGTCGATGATGTAGGTGTCATCACCTGCTCCACCTCTCAAATGATCTACGCCTGCTCCTCCATTCAGGATATTGTTGCCTTCGTTACCTGTGATCGTGTTGTTTTCGGCGTTGCCTGTACCGTTGATGTTTCCGGCACCGATTGCCAAAGTGAGATTTTCAATGTTGGCACCGCTGGCATTGCTCAAGTCAAAGGAAATGCTTGAAACAATCGTATCTATTCCACCTTGAGCACCACCAATCGTTTCAGAAACAACGTCGCCTGTGTTGTCTGCAAAATAGGTATCGTTACCTGCTCCACCACTTAACAGGTCGGCACCAGCTCTACCATCCAAGATGTTGTTGCCTGCATTACCTGTGATGGTATTGGTAAATTCATTGCCTCTACCATCAATATTCTCAGTACCTGTTAGAAATAGATTCTCTACCGAGGTGCCTGCACCCAAAGTGTAAGATGCTCTAGAGAAAATAGCATCAACGCCTTCCCCAGCGTTTTCGGTAACGATATCGCCACTGTTATCAACGAAGTAAGTATCGTCGCCTACTCCACCAACTAACGTATCAGCGCCTTCACCGCCGTCTAAAATATCATTACCGACTCGTCCTTCTAGACGGTTATTGCCGCTGTTACCCAGGATTGTGTTTGCTTCGGCATTGCCAATCCCATCAATGTTAGTTGAACCGGTCAGTGTCAAGTTTTCTAGATTAGTGGCGAGGGTATAGGTGATGCTGGCTTCAACAGTGTCGATGCCTGTAGTTTCAGTGATGCGATCGCCCGCATTATCCACCACGTAGGTATCATTTCCTGCTCCGCCAATCAGTTCATCGGCACCCACACCACCATCTAGCCTGTTGTCTCCTTCATTTCCAGTGATTGTGTTGACAGAACCGTTGCCTGTACCGTTGATGTTGCCTGCACCTGTTAGAAGAACTAAGTTCTCAACGTTGTTGCTCAGGGTAAAGCTGACACTAGATTCAACGGTGTCGATGCCTGCATTGAGTTCTTCAACTACAGTATCGGCAACAGTGTCAACTACATAGGTGTCGTTACCGTTGCCCCCTCTCATTACATCAGCACCTACACCACCGTTAATTCGGTTGTTGCCGCTGTTGCCACTGATGGTGTTATTGAGAACATTACCTGTGCCATCGATATTTGCAGTCCCTGTTAGAGTCAGGTTTTCTAGATTGTTGCCCAGAATGTATGTAACGCTGGCTTCAACGGTATCGATTCCGGTGCCGGTTTCGATGACGCGATCGCCTAAATTATCGACCACATAGGTATCATCGCCGTCCCCACCAATCAGTTCATCAATGCCTGCGCTACCGTCTAAGCGGTTGCTGCTTTCATTGCCTCGAATGGTGTTATTTTCAGCATTGCCTATGCCGTTGATGTCACCTGCCCCTGCGACCAAAGTCAGGTTTTCTAGATTTGCCCCAAGGGTATAGGTGATATCAGACTCAACAGTGTCATTGCCAGCGTTAGATAGTTCGATAATGATGTCGCCTGCGTTGTCAACCACATAGATGTCAGCGCCCAATCCACCGCTCAGGTTGTCTACCCCTGCCCCGCCGTCAATTCGGTTATTGCCGCTGTTACCAACGATGGTGTTTGCCAGTCCGTTCCCTGTACCGTTAATATTTCCGGTTCCGGTCAGTGTCAGGTTTTCGACGTTTTCACTCAGAGTGAAGTTGACGCTAGACTCAACTGCATCAATTCCAGCGTTTTCTGCTTCGATGGCGGTATCGCCAATGTCGTCCACCACATAAGTATCACTGCCAGCTCCACCACTCATTACGTCAGCGCCAGTACCCCCATCCAATCGGTTGTTGCTGCCGTTACCGATGATTGTGTTTCTGAGCGCGTTACCTGTACCGTTAGTAGCTGTTCCAGTTAGGGTCAGGTTCTCGAAATTAGCCCCCAGCGTGAAATTAACACTGGATTCAACTCGGTCAATGCCCGCGTCTGCGTCTTCAAACACAGTGTCGCTGAGGTTATCGATGCCATAAATGTCGTCGCCCAGCCCGCCGCGCATAACATCAATGCCTGCGCCACCATTGAGAATATCGTTTCCGGCTCCACCTTCCAGAGTATCGTTGCCTGCCAAGCCAGAGAGGATATTGTTGGCTCCGTTGCCGATGATGGTGTTGTCGCCCGTGTTGCCAATACCATCAATGTTTCCGACACCGATGAGTTCCAGGTTTTCAAGGTTAGAAGCGAGGGTGGAGGTAATACTAGAACGAACTGTATCAATTCCTGTCCCTACTTCATTAATGACATCACCCTCGTTGTCAGTGATGTAGAGGTCGTTGCCATCGCCGCCGCTGAGCAGGTCGGCACCTGTGCCACCATCTAGAACATCGCTGCCAATACCTCCTTCTAAGACATCGTTGCCAGCCTCGCCTCTGAGGATGTTGTTGCCGGCATTGCCTCTGATAGTGTTGCCGAGTTCGTTCCCTGCGCCATCAATATTGCTGGTTCCAGTTAGAGTCAGATTTTCCAGGTTGTCTCCTAGTGTCAGGGTAACGCTGGATTCGACAGTATCTAGTCCTGTACCAATTTCAATGATGCGATCGCCTACATTGTCAATCACGTAGGTATCGCTGCCATCGCCACCCACCAACTCATCCGCGCCAGCACCACCATCTAATCTGTTGTTCCCAGAATTACCGATGATCGTGTTAACCCCAGAATTACCTGTACCGTTGATGTTTTCTGTTCCGGTCAGCGTCAAGTTCTCAACGCTGTCACCTAGTGTGAAAGTAATACTTGATTGAACCAAGTCAACGCCTTCGTTGAGCAATTCAGTAACAGTATCGCCAGCGTTGTCAACAATGAAGATGTCATTGCCTGCGCCACCACTCATGATGTCTGCGCCAGCAGCACCATCAATTCGGTTATTGCCGCTGTTGCCTCTGATTGTATTATTGCCTGCGTTACCTGTACCGTTGATGTCCAGTGTGCCTGTTAGATTCAGGTTCTCAAGGTCGGTTCCCAAAACAAAGGTGACACTTGATTCAACAGTGTCAATGCCTGCATTGGAAGCTTCGATGATTGTGTCGCCCAGATTGTCTACGACGTAGGTGTCGTTTCCTAAGCCACCAGTCATCTCATCTGCGCCAGCACCACCATCAATCCGGTTATTGCCGCTATTGCCAATGATGATATTGTTGAGGGCGTTGCCGGTGCCGTTAATGTTGCCTGTCCCAGTCAAGGTCAGGTTTTCAAGGTTGTTGCCTAAAGCAAAGCTGACACTAGATTCTACGAAGTCAATTCCAGCATCTAGAAGCTCAGTGACGCGATCGCCTGCATTATCAACAATATAAGTGTCATTTCCTGCGCCACCATTAAGGCTATCTGCTCCGGTTCCTCCATCGAGTCTGTTATTGCCACTGTTGCCCATGATGGTGTTGTTCAAGGCGTTACCAATACCATCAATGTTATCCGAACCCGTGAGGAAGAGGTTTTCAACGAATTCGCCATTGGTTGCTAGATTGAACGAGACGCTGGATTCAACTGCGTCGATGCCAACACCAGAGACTTCCTGAATGCGATCGCCCACATTATCCACAATGTAAGTATCGTTTCCTAAGCCACCAATTAGTAGGTCGGTTCCAGCACCACCATCCAGGATATTGTCGCCATCAGTACCAGTAATGGTATTGGCACCAGCATTACCCGTACCATTGAGGTTCCCAGATCCTGTCAAGGTGAGATTTTCAAGGTTATTACCGAGCGTATAGTTGACATTGGATCTGACCGTGTCAAGTCCTTCGTTAGAGTTTTCTGAGATAAGGTCGTTAATGCTGTCAACAATGTAGGTGTCATCACCTGCACCGCCACTCATCACATCATTACCTGCACCACCGTCTAGAGTATCGTTGCCGCCGTTGCCAAAGAATGTGTCATTGCCACCCAAACCATTCAACGTATTGTTACCGTTGTTGCCAGTAATGGTGTTAGCTACATCATTACCTGTTCCATTGACGTTAGCGGAGCCAGTTAAGGTCAGATTTTCAAAGTTTGCAGCTAGGGCAAAACCAATACTAGAGTTGACTGTATCAATCCCTTCGCTAGTTGCTTCAGTAACAACATCACCAGCAGCATCGATAAAGTAGGTATCATCTCCGATGCCACCTACCATCGAGTCGTTGCCTACGCCTCCGTCCAGGATGTCGTTACCCGCACCACCAACTAGGACATCATCTTGCCCACCACCGCCGAGGGTATTGTTGCCGCTGTTGCCAATGATTGTGTTTACACTCTCATTACCTGTACCATTGATGTTCCCTGTACTAGCTAGGGTCAGGTTTTCTAACCCAGCACTCAGGGTGAAATTAACACTAGCATTTACGGTATCCGTTCCCTCATTAACATTTTCAGAAACAACATCGCCTGCATTATCTACAACGTAGGTGTCATTTCCCAAGCCACCCCTTAATGCATCTGCTCCAAGTCCACCATCTAAAATATTGTTGCCGCTGTTCCCAATGATGGTGTTGTTCAGGTCATTACCTGTACCGTTGAAGTTTCCTGTTCCTTCTAGGGTCAAGTTTTCAATGTTCGCAACTAGAGTAAAGGTACTTCCTGCCAGGATAGTATCAGTGCCTTCTCCAGCCAGTTCAGTCACAACATCGGTAGACGCGTCAACAATGTAAGTATCGTTGCCCGCGCCTCCAGTCATTGTGTCGTTACCTACGCCTCCGTCTAGGAGATCATTTCCTAATCCACCTAGCAACGTGTCATCACCAGCACCGCCACTAAGGACATCGTTACCTGCCAAACCACTGATTGTATTGCTGCCGTCATTACCCGTTATTGTGTTAGCAAGGTCGTTGCCTGTACCGTTTAGATTGACTGTGCCGCCCAAAGTCAGGTTTTCTAGGTTACCACTGAGGGTAAAGGTGGTGCCATTAGCTGCGCTTGTGGCAAAGACGGTGTCTGTTCCTTCATTTATGTTTTCGATGGCGCGATCGCCCACAGCATCAAAGAAATAGACATCATTGCCTATACCACCCAACATCGTGTCACTGCCTACACCACCATCGAGAACATCATTACCTGCACCACCGTTCAGAGTGTTGTTACCGTTGTTGCCTGTAATTGAGTTCCCTAGAGCATTGCCTGTTCCATTGATGTTGGCGTTGCCAGTCAACGTCAGATTTTCTAAGTTGGCACCTAGCGTGAAAGAGACGCTGGAATTAACCAAATCGGTTCCTTCTTCAGCATTTTCGACTACTGTGTCGCCAATGCCATCGATGGTGTAAATATCATCGCCAGCCCCACCTCGCATAATATCATTGCCAACACCGCCCTCTAAGGTATCATTGCCAACGCCACCCTCTAAGGTGTCATTGCCAGCACCACCCGTTAGGATGTTATTGCCGCTGTTGCCAACTATGCTGTTAGCAGCAGCATCGCCTGTTCCATTGATATCAGCCTCGCTGTTAAGGACTAAATTTTCCAGGTTGTTGCTAAGAGTAAAAGTATCGATAGAAACGACCGTATCAATTCCACCGCCTGCTGCTTCAACGATAGTGTCACTCGTGTCGTTAACAATGTAGAGGTCATTCCCTGCACCACCGATTAGGGTGTCCGTTCCGTCACCACCATCTAAAGTATCGTCACCAGTGCCGCCAGTGAGGGTGTCATCTCCACCGCCACCACTTAAACTGTTGTCACCACTGTTTCCTGTAATTCGGTTGTTCAGGTCATTACCTGTGCCTTCAATCCCATCTGTTCCACCCAGGACAAGATTCTCAACATTGTCAGCCAGAGTGTAGGCACGGAGTGCGGAGATTACAGTATCATCGCCGCCATCGGTGTTTTCGGTGACAATGTCTCCTTCGTTATCAATGACATAGGTATCATCCCCATCATCACCTGCTAAGGTGTCAGTTCCTTCACCACCATTGAGATAGTCGTTTCCTGCGCGCCCTTCTAATGTGTTGGCACCACTGTTACCAATGATAGTGTTATTCAAGGCATTACCGATGCCGTTGAGGTTGGTAGTACCCGTTAGAATCAGATTCTCGACCTCGTCGCCCAAAACAAAATCAATGCTGGAAATAACTCTATCAACGCCACCACCAGGAGTTTCATTAATAGTGTCATTAAGGCTGTCAACGATGTAAGTATCATTACCAGCTCCACCCGCCATGCTGTCGTCACCAATGCCGCCATCCAGGAAGTCATTGCCATCACCACCTTGTAAGATGTCGTTACCTGCTGCACCTCTGAGGGAATCGTCACCCAGCCCACCCGTGAGAATGTTGCTGCCACCATTGCCAATGATGGTGTTGTTGAGACTGTTACCTGTTCCACTGATGGCTGCGCTGCCTGTAAGGGTCAAGTTTTCAACATTGCTTCCCAAGGTAAAGGAAACAGTCGCGTTGACGGTATCCGTTCCTGCATTAGCACCTTCGATAGCGGTGTCTCTGACATTGTCAATAAAATAGAGGTCGTTACCCACGCCCCCTCTCATTGCATCAATGCCAATTCCGCCATTCAGGGTATCATTACCTGCATCTCCCTGAAGGATGTCATTGCCACTGTTACCGATGAGGCTATCATTACCCGCACCGCCTATCACGATGTCGTTGCCTGCTCCACCGTTCAGAATATTGTTGGAGGTATTTCCAGTGATTCTATTGTTGAGGGCGTTACCTGTTCCTCTGATTGCCCTGCCTGTTAAGGTGAGATTCTCCAAGTTACTGCCTAACGCCCAACTGGCAGATGCTTGAACCGTATCTATACCCTGGTTACTTCCCTCAATAATTCTGTCACTGGCACTATCTACTACGTAGATATCGTTACCAGCACCGCCTCTGAGGGTGTTTGTACCTGTACCACCATCGAGGGTGTCACTACCGTCACCGCCATCTAGCAGGTCGTTGCCATCTAAACCAAACAGTACATCGTTACCGGCAAGCCCAAATACAGAGTCAGCACTATTAGTGCCCCGAAGTGAATTGCTTCTGGAATTGCCATTGATAGTTGCCATGTTTAATCACCCTCGACCAGGATTAGTATTTGACTGAAAAGCAAAAGGAAGTGTTGATTTTAAGATTTCCGCTCTCAAAATCAGTTAAAGTTCTCGCAGTGTGAGAATGCTCTATAAGAGAGTTCTTCTCCATCAGAAAGATCACTTAACTAGGTGAAGAAACTCTGATGTGCTTAAGAAGTTCTCAGGATTTTCACTAGGATCGTGTTTCGTAAAGTTGCTACTGCTACGGATATACATTCATGCTGTAGAGCTTTGGATCGTCTCTGATACACCTTTAAACTGAGGCTTTGATTAGAGTACCCATCCCCTCTTGGTAATTCGCACAATCCGTTTTTTTACAGAAGATGAAACTGATGGGGAACTGACTACGGGCAGTTTCGTTCATGAAGTAAATTTACAGAGGAATTTTTCACTCTCGGTATCTGTGCTGATTTGGTACTGCTAAAATGCAAATTTGTGTTGGTTAACGTGAATTAAAGTGAGCAATTTGAAGGGTTGACGACTTTGCCCTAATAGACTTTTTGGTTTGTTCGATTCAACAAATTGGACTGCATCTACTAGCCCACAAAATTTCCTCAAATTTGTGGGTCAATCAAAAGCGTTCAGTATTTCCGTGGAGGCGCTGGTACTTGTCTGCTGTGGAGATACTGGCGAATAGGCGATCGCCCTGCCTCCGCCATGAAGCTTATAAATACGATACTCTTGACTAGAAGCAACTTCTCTTTAAGTCGCTTGACTGTCGTTCTAGCCATCCATGACCCAAACCATCGATTATCTCAGTCATCTCAATCCATCTCAGCGTCAAGCAGTTGAACATTTTTGCGGTCCGCTGCTGGTTGTAGCAGGGGCAGGTTCTGGCAAAACGCGGGCACTGACTTACCGAATCGCCAATCTAGTGCAGACGCATCGAGTTGACCCGGAAAATATCTTGGCCGTTACCTTCACGAATAAGGCGGCACGGGAGATGAAGGAACGGATTGAGAAACTGTTTGCCGACCGGGAGGCGCAGGCAAAGTATGGCAAGCCTCTAGAAGCTCTGCCTGAGCGAGATCAGGTAAAGCTGCGATCGCACGTCTACAAAACCATTACCAAAGAACTGTGGATCGGCACCTTTCACGCCCTCTGCTCCCGGATTTTGCGGTTTGACATCGATAAGTATCAAGACCCGCAGGGACGAAGCTGGAAGAAAAACTTTTCAATCTTTGACGAATCGGATGCTCAAAGCCTGGTCAAAGATATTGTCGTGAACCAGCTCAACCTGGATGACAAGAAGTTTGATCCGCGTTCCGTTCGCTATGCCATCAGCAATGCCAAAAACCAGGGCTGGTCGCCTGCTGATATGGAGCGGGAGCAAGCCAATTTTCGGGGACGCACGATCGCCAACGTCTATTCTATGTATCAGAGTGCGCTGGTTGAAAACAACGCTCTCGATTTTGACGACCTGATTTTGATTCCGGTGCAGCTTTTCCGCCAGAATGAGCAGGTTTTGGCATACTGGCACAAGCGATTTCGTCACATTTTAGTAGACGAATACCAGGATACTAACCGCACCCAGTACAACTTGATCAGCTTACTGGTGACCAACGGTGCAGATTCGCGCAAATTTAATGACTGGAACTACCGATCTATCTTTGTGGTGGGCGATGCGGATCAGTCAATCTATTCTTTTCGGATGGCGGACTTCACTATTCTGCTAGACTTTCAGCAAGATTTTGGTGATGGCTTGCCCGATGACGACACCCGCACAATGGTAAAGCTAGAGGAAAACTACCGCTCTACTGAAAACATTCTGCAAGTTGCCAACCACCTGATTGAAAATAACACTGAGCGGATTGATAAGGTGTTGCGTCCAACACGGGGAGCAGGCGAAACGATTTTTTGCTTTCGAGCGGACGATGAAGTCGCCGAAGCAGAGTTTGTAATTGGTCAAATGCAGCAGATGGAGTCCCAGAATCCAGAATTGAACTGGGGCAGTTTTGCCATTCTCTATCGCACTAATGCTCAATCTCGCTCGTTTGAGGATTCGCTACTAAAGCGCAGCATTCCCTACACGGTTGTGGGTGGGCTGCGATTCTACGATCGTAAGGAAATTAAGGATGTGTTGGCGTATTTGAGGGCGATCGCCAACCCTGCCGACACTGTGAGTCTGAAGCGCATCATCAACACCCCTCGTCGCGGCATTGGTAAATCTACGATTGACCGACTTGAGACTGCTTCCAGAGAGTTGAACGTACCGCTGTGGGAAATTCTTAGCGATGAGACTTCTGTAAAGACTCTGGCAGGACGGTCTTCTAAATCCGTCCTTAACTTCGCTCAGGTCATCCAATCCTGGCAGGAAAAAGCCGATTCTTTGCCTGCTTCCCAAATTGTTCAGGGCATTTTAGATGACTCTAGCTATTTGCAAGACCTGAAGATTCAGGGCACCGACGAAGCAGAAGAGCGCCTGGGCAACGTTCTAGAACTTTACAACGCGGTTCTGCAATTTGAAGAAGATACCGAGGACGCGAACTTATCGTCCTTTCTGGCAAATGCCTCACTTGCTTCTGACCTGGATAACTTGCAGGAAGAGCAGCAGTCCAAAGTTTCGCTGATGACGTTACATTCCTCTAAGGGACTGGAGTTTCCAGTTGTCTTTCTGGTAGGCATGGAGCAGGGGTTGTTTCCCAACTTCCGCTCTCTGGAAGACCCTGCCGCGATTGAGGAAGAACGCCGTCTCTGCTATGTGGGCATTACTCGTGCGAAGGAACGGCTGTTTCTCACTCACGCCCGTGAACGACGGCTGTATGGCTCTCGTGAACCTGCCAGTCCGTCGTTGTTTTTGGCAGAGCTGCCTCGTGACATGCTGCTCTCAAATAGTGCGAAGGCAATTCCTGTGCGCTGGACGCAGCCGAATGCCGAGATTAAGCAAAAAGTCGCTGATTTGCCCAACACCCATGAGGATGACTGGACAGTGGGCGATCGCATTATTCACAAAGCCTTTGGAGAAGGCAAAGTCACTCACATCTTCGGTGCAGGTAACAAAATCTGCCTCGCTGTCAAGTTTCCTGGCATCAGCCAAAAAATCATCGACCCCAAAATTACTTCAATCCAACGTGTGGAATAGGAAACTTATATCTCGTGAAGAGGTGAGCTTGGAAAAATACCTACCATGGGTCGCTGTTGAATTGCGAAAGAGCAGCCAGGAGGTTGTATCTAAAATAGAGCAATCTTTGGTTGATTTGTCTTCATGTTTTTTCTGCTTAAAAGTTTAAAGCTGCTTCTGGCGATCGCCACATTATTCTTTGCCTGTATCTTCAGAACTCCTTTTGCTGCGGGATGGAGAGGATGGACTTTTGGGTTAATTCTTTTCATGAGCTTAGGAATTATTGCTTCTGAACTCATTACCTGGAAAGGAGAAAGAACAAAAACAAAACTCATTATTCAGTTTTTGGTGGTGGCGATCGCCAGTTCTGGCTTTTTCATTGCAACCGGTACAGAAGCCAGATTCAACTGGATTAAACAGAGCGTACTCAACACAGAAATTATCCGATTAGAGAATTTAGGTCAGCATTTTGTGGTGGGGTATAGGAACTTTGATGAAGTTAGAGAGTTAGTTTCTAAGCGGGCGATCGGAGGAGTTTTTATCACTGCTCGTAATGTGCAAAACAAAACAAAGGACGAAATCAAGCAGGAGATTCAGACCTTACAAACAATTCGCCAAGGTCAAGGATTGCTTCCTCTATGGATTGCTACCGATCAGGAAGGAGGCATGGTATCTCGATTGTCTCCGCCGCTGACGCTGCTACCTCAACTTTCAAGCCTGATTGACAGCGCAGCCATTGACCGAAGCAAAGACGAAGTTGTGAATTATGCAAAAACTCACGGTAGCGAGTTAGCCGAAGTTGGAGTTAATTTGAACTTTGCGCCAGTTGTGGATTTAAACAAAGGCGTTATTAACCCCAAAGATAAATTCTCACAAATTTATCAAAGAGCAATTTCTACAGATGCAAACATTATCACAAAGGTAGCTTCCTGGTACTGCCAAACTCTAGAAGAATATGGTGTGAGATGTACCTTAAAGCATTTTCCTGGACTGGGAAGAGTGGAGACAGATACTCACCTTGAAGATGCAGAGCTTCAGACTCCGGTTGAGGAGTTAGCCCGTGAAGATTGGATACCTTTTCGGACACTAATGTCTGATACACAAGCTTTTACCATGTTGAGTCATGCAAAACTAGTTGTGGTAGACCCTGAACACCCAACTTCATTTTCTAAATCAGTGGTGACAGGGATTTTGAGGAATGACTGGAATTATGATGGCATTTTGATTACGGACGATTTCAGTATGGGAGCCGTTTATCGCAGTAAAGACGGATTGAGAAATGCAACGGTTAAAGCGATTAATGCAGGAGTTGATCTCGTTCTCATTTCTTATGATAAAGATTTATATTATGAGGCGATGGATGCTTTGTTGAAGGCGGATTTAAGGAATGAGTTAGATCAGCAAGCTTTAGAAGAAAGTCGCAGAAGACTGGAGCCAATTTCATAGAGATACCCGTTTTGCCGCATTTCAAAGCATTCTATCGATACGGAGGACAAAGTCTGTTTAGAACCAGTAGGATCAAGCTATGAGGTTGCTGGCAGAACGATGAATGCTCAAGCGAATTTTTGGGATTGCTTTTTTGCTGCTATCACTCATGTTATTTACGCCAACTGCTCTGGCCGTTTCTTTGGATGCCGTACCCAATCTCCAGCAGCTTAATGGAAGGGTAACAGATATGGCTGAAATGCTTAGCCCTGACACAGAGGCAGAGTTGAATCAGCTTGTCTCAAAGTTAAATACTGAGAAGGGCAGTGAGGTGGTGATTATAACTGTGACAGAAACTCCAGCAGATATTACCTCAAAACAATTTGCTGCCAGCTTATTTGACCGTTGGGACATTGATCACTCGGCTCAAGTTCCTGGAGTTTTGCTACTGGTTTCTAGGGGCGATCGCCGCATTGAAATTCGGACTGGAATCAGAGCTATTGGAATGTTGCCAAATAGCCGCGTTCAGCGAATTATTGCACAGATGCAGTCATCTTTCAGGCTAGAGCGGTTTGACCGTGGAATTTTAGTTGGCGTTCAAGCGCTGGTTCAAGTCTTGCAAGGTTCTCGTCATACCTCGTTTCCAGCCTGGTTAGCTTTTTCTCTCCTATTTGCTGTAAGTGGTAGCATTGCCGTCTTCGGTTGGCTAAGAGGTTCGCCTAGAAGCACTTTTGAGGGTATCAGCGAAGATAACTTTCGGGAGTGCATTAACTACTATCGCAGCACTGGGAAAGATATCAGCACCATCTATGGCGGCAATGGAACTGATACCTATGGCGGTGGTGATGGTGGTAGCTGTGGCGGTAGTGATGGAGGCGGTGCTGGAGGGGGCTGGTAGTCGAACAACTTAGCCAAGAGGTATTGATTTCAACCCTCTAACATCAGTTAGTGCTTAGCTGCTCTGCCCGGTCGGTCGAACGATGATTTCATTCACATCTACATCTGCGGGCTGCTCGATCGCAAAGGCAATGGCACGGGCGATCGCCTCTGCTGGGATGATCGCCCCGCGAAATTCTTCTACCCACTGTGCTGCTTCAGCATCGGTGATAGTGTTGGGAAGTTCAGATTGGGTCACTCCAGGTGAGATCACCGTAACCCGGATATTCGTCGATTCTTGCCGCAGTCCTTCAGAGATGGCCCAGACTGCAAACTTGGTTGCACAGTACACGGCGGCTGTCGGATATACGTTGTGTCCGCCGATCGAGGATAGATTCACGAACTGCCCAGAGTGTTGCTGCTTAAAGGTCGGCAGGGCAGCAGCGATGCCGTGAAGGACACCACGAATGTTTACGTCAATCATGCTATTCCACTCGTCGATCTTTAACACGTCTAACTTAGAAAGCGGCATTATGCCTGCATTGTTCACCATTACATCAAGGCGACCAAACTTGTCTTTGGCAAACTCGACAAAGGCTTGCATCTCCTCAAGGCTAGTCACGTCCAGAGCGTGATATTCTGCTACGCCACCTTTCTCACGGATTTCGGAGGCGATCGCTTCGAGGCGATCGGTGCGTCGTGCCCCTAATACAACCCGTAAACCCTCACGAGCAAGTAATCTAGCAGTAGCTTCACCAATACCGCTACTCGCGCCTGTAATCAGCACAACTTTTTGGGTATTTTCGTTAGTTATCATGAGACTATCTCTCCTAAATGAAAGGGTGATAATTGCCGTTAAGATTTAGCTTCACCTACTAGTTAGCAGCTTGAAGAATAAACGCTTTTTGCTTTTTCACGGACAGGTTTATCGTAGGCTGAATCCGCTTTTGCCTAAATACACAGTCCTTGCAAATGATTGCCTAATCCTCTCAAGTAGGGCGTTAGTTAGAGAAAACATTCTCTATAATGAACCCATGAAAAGTGTTCCATCAGTCAGGAAATCAGCATGACGGTCAAGACACTAAACCATGAAGCTGCGATCGGCGCTTCTCCTAGTAGGGAGGCTTTGCTAGCGCAGCAGCGCTTGGCGATCGCCAAATGTGCAGAATTGGCGGCATTAGTTGATCGGCACACGAGCAGTGAGAGAAGCGGCTATTATCCAACCGCGATCGATCCTTTAGTGTTTGTGCGTTGTGATAATTCCAAAACTATACAGGATGTTAGTGAACCACTGTTTGCTATCGTGGTGCAGGGTGAAAAAAAGTTATCGCTCAATGACGAAGTCTTTCAGTATGGTGTTGCTCAATATTTGGTGATGTCGGTGGACTTGCCGCTGAGCGTCTGCATGATAGAAGCGACACCCGATCAACCTTATCTCGGCTTGAAGCTAAAGCTAGACCCCGTCCAACTCTGTGAGATTATTGCTCAAACGAATCCAGATATCGATAAGCAAGAAAACTCTGTGAGAGGATGGTGCGTTAGTGATGCCGGCCCGTCCTTGATTGATTGTGCCATTCGGTTAGCAACGTTGTTAGATACACCGCAGGATATTCCGTTTCTCGCTCCGATGATTGTCCGCGAAATCTATTACCGTCTACTCACCGATAAACAAGGTGAAGCGGTTCGTCAAATTGCCACCTCTGGCAGTAATATGCAACGCATTGCGGAAGTGATCAGACAAATCAAAGCAGAGTTTACCAAACCGCTGCGAGTTGAGGAGTTAGCTGAACAGGCGAACATGTCTGCTGCCTCGTTCCATCGCCACTTCAAGACAGTCACCTCAATGAGTCCTCTGCAATATCAAAAACATCTGAGACTGTTAACAGCGCGTCAGATGATGCTTGGTGAGGCGATCGATGCAACTCAGGCTGCTTATCGAGTTGGATATGAGAGTACTTCGCAATTTAGTCGTGAATATTCCCGGATGTTTGGTGCGCCACCAATGCGGGACATTGAACGGCTGCGAACGGCTTGAGCAGAAACTCCTGCTTTGCACTCAAGGGGAGGGTGGATCTGTAGTAAAGTCTATCGAAACGCTCTTTGGAGTCAGTGTTTGAGAAGATGAGATCGGCAGCGATCGCTTATCTCTAGAAGTTTTTGCGATATAACCAGCGTCCGTTCGTTGGGACTATAAATACTTTGACGCAGGGTTTAAAGCAGAGAGCGGCATTTCAAGACAAGTTGAAACGCCGCTCTCATTGTTGTCTTTCGCTTCTACCCGCGTTCAGGATGGTCGCAGGTTAGCGTAGCCTCAACCTATAATCACTGATGACTGGCTGACGTTACGCTTAGAAACCTCTCGCAGAGCTTGTCGCTTGGACTGCGCGAAGATCATAACGGTCAAGGTTCATCACCTTGTCCCATGCCGCCACAAAGTCTTTCACAAACTTCTGCTGCGAGTCCACCGCTCCATAGACTTCTGCAAGGGCTCGGAGCTGGGAGTTTGAGCCGAAGATGAGGTCAACACGGGTAGCGGTCCACTTTTGTTCGCCGGTTTTGCGATCGCTCCCCTCAAACTCATATTCAGCTTCAGAGGTCGCCTTCCACGTGGTGCCCAGGTCGAGCAGATTGACGAAGAAGTCATTGGTCAGCGTCTCTGGTCGGTGGGTGAAGACGCCGTGCTTGTACCCGCCAAAGTTTGCGCCCAGGACGCGCAAGCCGCCCAGGAGAGCCGTCATCTGAGGGGCTGTTAAACTCAGCAACTGCGCCCGATCGACCAACAGCTCTTCGAGCGATTCGCTGTGTTTGCCGCTCGTGTAGTTGCGGAACCCGTCCGCAGTTGGCTCAAGCACCCCGAAGGACTCAACATCCGTTTTCTCTTGCAGCGCATCCGTGCGTCCCGGCTTAAAGGGAACTGTCACGTCGTGACCAGCGTTCTTTGCTGCTTGCTCAATGCCTGCGCAGCCGCCCAGAACGATCAGGTCAGCGATCGAAACCCGCTTCCCGCCAGACTGCGAGCTGTTGAACTCCTGTTGGATTCCTTCCAGGGCTTGCAGCACCGTTGCTAACTGGTCTGGCTGGTTGACTTCCCAATCCTTTTGCGGTGCGAGGCGAATATGTGCCCCATTCGCGCCACCGCGCATGTCGGAGCAGCGGAACGTTGAGGCCGACGCCCAAGCGGTTGAAACCAGTTGAGAGACAGACAGTCCCGAAGCAAGAATCTTGGCTTTGAGAGCGGCGATGTCCTGCTCATCAATTAAGTCATGATCGACTGCGGGAATGGGATCTTGCCACAAGAACTCTTCCTGAGGAACCTCTGGTCCGAGATAGCGCGATCGCGGTCCCATGTCGCGGTGAGTCAGCTTAAACCACGCCTTAGCAAACTGTTCTGCAAACTCATCTGGGTTGTCGCGATACCGCTGCGCAATCTGGTTGTAGATCGGGTCCATCTTCATGGACATGTCTGCCGTGGTCATCATGGGGGCGTGCCGTTTCGACGGATCGTGTGCGTCGGGCACCGTACCTGCACCCTCGTCGCCCTTGGGCTTCCATTGCCACGCACCAGCGGGGCTCTTTGTCAGTTCCCAGTCATATTTGAACAGGGTTTCGAGATAGCTGTTGTCCCACTGCGTCGGCGTGGGAGTCCATGCGCCTTCGATCCCGCTGGTGATCGCATCGACACCAACACCTGTGTTAAAGGCGTTCTTCCAGCCGAGTCCCTGATCGATGACGGTGGCACCCCCAGGATCAGGACCTACGTGCGTGGCTTCGCCTGCACCGTGACACTTGCCGAAAGTGTGTCCACCAGCGGTGAGCGCGACTGTCTCCTCGTCGTTCATCGCCATCCGACTAAAGGTCTCGCGAATATCACGCCCTGATCCGATCGGATCAGGCTCGCCGTCTGGCCCTTCTGGGTTCACATAGATCAATCCCATCTGAACGGCGGCGAGAGGATTCAGCAGCACGCGATCGCCTTCATAACGCTCATTGCCGAGCCAGGCTTTTTCAGAACCCCAGTAGATGTCTTCCTCTGGCTGCCAGACGTCTACGCGCCCGCCAGCAAAGCCTAACGTCTTGAAACCCATCGATTCCAGGGCGCAGTTGCCCGCGAAGATCATGAGGTCGGCCCACGAGATCTTCTTGCCGTATTTCTGCTTGACTGGCCAAAGCAACATGCGCGCCTTGTCGAGGTTGGCATTGTCAGGCCAACTGTTGAGGGGCTCAAACCGCTGGCTACCCGAGCCCGCGCCGCCGCGACCGTCGCCAGTACGATACGTACCGGCGCTGTGCCAAGCCATCCGGATGAAGAGCGGTCCGTAATGGCCGTAGTCGGCTGGCCACCAGTCCTGGGAGGTGGTCATCAGCTCATAGATATCTGCCCTCAGGGCAGCTAAGTCAAGACTCTTGAACTCCTCAGCATAGTTGAATTCCTCACCCATAGGATTTGCTTGGGGGGTGTGCTGGTGGAGGATACTCAGATTCAAATAATGCGGCCACCAGTCCCGGTTTGACGGCATATGACGAGGCTGAGATTTCTGACCGCCGCCCGTAAATGGGCATCCGCTTCCGCTGCTCATACTAATTTCCTATCAAAATGTGTGGGTGTTTTTCTGATGTACTGCGGGTATTGCAAACAAATAACACATGGACAATTATTGGGATAACACACAGACAATTATTGGGATAATCAATAAGCAATAAATCGAAGAGAAATATAATTAACGTTATGATTCGCAACAATGAGTTTTCGATTCGAAACAAACGATTATCCTAAATAGCCCAAGAGTGAGCCTGTACAAGCACCTGTACAAGCATAGGTATCCATAAGATGCAAAGCAGAGGGCGCGCTGTCGGGCTATCCCGTTTCATGTGGTTGACTGTAGGTCCCCTGCTTCAGTTCCACCTATCCTCACTAACCTATCACTAGGGCAGAGCGATCGCCTCACTCACCCTTTTGATCTTACCCATATTTAGAAACTTCAGGTTTACGCGGGTCGGCAAAGCGTTTCAGGTAGCTGTTGGATAATCCGTCGGAATGGAGCCGGGTCGTCTAGCCCCTGCGCTAAGATAAGTGCTCCTTGAACCAGGATGACCCCATCTTCTCCTCGTTGCCGAGCCAATGTCTCGTCCATTCCAGCATCAATTAGAACAGCAGCGATCGCCTCTATCCACACCTGCAGAAGCTTGCTGACTCTGCCCTGAAACATATCTTTGGCTGATCCCAACATCAAAGCTGCCAGCAAACAGGGCTTTTGTCCACTGTCATAGGCTTTGTTGAGGCGATCGCACATCTTTTGCAGTCGCGTCAGCGCATCTCCTTCAGTTTGCAGCGCTTCTAAAGTAAGTTGCTGTAGCCCTTGTTCTAGTGTCGTCAACACTGTTTCTACCATTTCATCTTTGCCGCCCGGAAAGTGGTGGTAAAGACTCGCCTTCCCTAGACCTGTAGATTGAGAAATTTTTGAAAGTGTTGCCCCGTCGTAGCCAAACTGCCGAAACAGGTCAAGCAGCTCTAACACATGATTTTGTTTAGATGTGGCTGATTTAGACATAGGTTTTGAAACTATAGGTTTTGAAACTACGGAAGAAGAGATTTTTAACCTTGTTGACAATTCTACCGAACGTTCGGTACAGTAACAACGTACCGAACGTTCGGTACATAAAATCAAAGGAAAATCAAAATGATTAAGCTCTATGGTCACGAACTATCTGGCAATAGCTACAAAGTCCAATTGTTTTTGTCTCTGCTAAATCTAGACTTTGAGTGGATTAAAGTCGATTTGATGAAAGCAGAACATAAGTCACCCGAGTACCTTGCCCTTAACCCCTTTGGACAGGTACCTATGCTGATTGATGGCGAGACCAAGCTTGCAGATGCACAAGCAATTTTGGTGTATTTGGCACGGCAATATGGTGGAGAAGAATGGCTCCCATTGGATGCATTACCCCTGGCGCAAGTGGTTCGTTGGCTTTCAACGACTGCGGGCGAAGTGCGCCAAGGTCCTGAGAATGCACGGCTCTATCATTTATTTAGGATAACGAATATTAACATTGAGCGAGCTACTCAAAAGGCAGAGTACATCTTAGCGCAACTCGATAAACATTTAAGCGATCGAACCTGGTTAGAATTTGAGCGTCCTACCATTGCTGATATTGCGGTTTTCCCCTACGTTGCTCTGGTTCGCGATGGCAAAATTGACCTCTCACCTTATCCTAATGTGTTGGCATGGATCGATCGCGTTAAACACTTGCCTCACTACATTCCAATGGCAGGAGTATAAGGAGGAAGATTATGGTTGCATCAGGTTGGTCACACTCTGAATCCCCTTTTCATGCCGGTGAACTAGCCATCCAGACCCGTCTGGGCGTGCAGGAGCGAATTGATAAGCAAGGGCGACGAGGCATTCGCAATTATCTTCCTGAACAGCATCGCCAGTTCTTTGCCCAACTTCCCTATCTAATTGTCGGAACAGTAGATACAGCAGGTAATCCTTGGGCTTCTATTTTGGTTGGGCAACCGGGATTCATCTCCTCACCGAGTGATCGCACTTTACAAGTCGCTGCTGCACCGCTCTTTGGCGATCCCCTAACAACTACACTTGCGAGTGGCATTGACATTGGTTTACTCGGGATTGAGTTGCATACTCGTCGCCGCAATCGGATGAATGGTACCGTCACCGCAGTTCGTTCTGAGGGCTTTGATGTGCAGGTAGGTCAAAGTTTCGGCAACTGCCCTCAATACATTCAGGCACGGATGTTTGAGCTAGAGGACCATGATGTGATGCCTAAACCCGTTTACTCAGTTGAAACCTTGGGAGAAGCGGAGCGGTCCATGATAGCGATCGCAGATACATTTTTTATCGCAACTGCCTATCAGTCTGACTCAGCCGGGTCAGCATCAGGAGTAGATGTTTCCCATCGAGGCGGCAAACCAGGTTTTGTGCGAATCGACGATGATAAAACACTCACCATTCCCGACTTTTCTGGCAATCACCAATTCAACACCTTTGGCAACCTAGAGTTGAATCCTCGTGCAGGACTGTTGTTCATCGACTTTGAGCGAGGAAACTTACTTTATCTCACTGGCAGTGCCCAAGTGATTTGGGAGGGAGCTGAAATCAGGGCTTACCCTGGAGCAGAGCGACTGCTGCGCTTCCAGCTTGAGAAGGGTTATCGAGTGGAGGGTAGCCTTCCCTTACTCTGGTCAGAGCCAAAGTTCTCACCTTTCTTAGCTCAAACCAGTTCATGGCAATCCCTCAGCCCTCGCTCACTCTGAATCAAAATAATTCACTTTCTACGCAGGAACCTAACGCTATGGAAATCAAGCTACCCCTTCCCCCCTTTACGCTAGAAACCGCAAAAGCCAAAGTTCAAGCGGCTGAAGATGCTTGGAATACGCGTAATCCAGAGCGAGTTGCCCTAGCATATACCGAAGATTCCGAGTGGCGAAATCGAGCAGAGTTTTTGCATGGACGAACCGCGATCAAAGAATTTCTCAAGCGCAAATGGGCAAAAGAGCTAGACTACCGCTTGAAAAAAGAACTTTGGTGCTTCATGGATAATCGCATCGCTGTGCGCTTTGAATATGAGTGGCATGATGATTCTGGCTTTTGGTACCGCGCTTACGGCAATGAAAACTGGGAGTTTGCCGAAAACGGTTTAATGATGCGACGATTTGCCAGCATTAACGACGTACCTATTCAAGAGTCCGAACGCAAATTTCGCTGGGAGCGGTAATTAGGAAGTCAGTAAAAAAGTTAAATTTTGCTTTGCTCAACTCATGTTGAAGCGGTTTGCAGCCTTTTGAGACGTTAAATGAGTACGGGCAACTCATGTTTCCGGTTGCCACTGTTTATGTTTGCAAGCCTGATGTTGATTTATGGCTTGATCCCACGAATGTAGAGCGATCGCATCTCGATCGCAGATATTTCGGTGAAGCAGTTCAGACGATTACACCCTATCTCAATGCAGGTAAGCTTGAAACGTTTTCTGGTGAGACAGCCATCTTACCAGGCATCACCGCACTTCCTACACCGGGGCACACACCGGGACACAGCTTTTATGCCGTTGAAAGTGGGGGCAAGAGTATCGAGTTTTACGGTGATATTGTTCACTTTGCTTCGCTTCAATTTGCAAATCCTGAAATTACTGTTGTTTACGATGTCGATGCCAATGCCGCAGCGGAACAACGAGCGACACAGTTTGCCCGTTTAGAAGCATCACGTCGCTTGGTTGCAACTGCACATTTACCGTTTCCAGGAATAGGGCATATCTGTGCAGAAGACGAGGGTTATACCTGGATTCCTGTAGATTATCGCTGGCGCGATTAATAAGCGTGAATACTGAAATCCTGTTCCCGTCTTTGAGGCTTGGGGCGACACAGAAAATTTGAGTCGATATGGCATTTATGCAATAGCCCGAACACCTGATGCAATCACAAAGATTGGTTAATAACAAAATTCAGGAGAACCGTTTCCGAAATTTTAGGAATAGTGCGTGTAGTCCTAGCTGCTCCCAACTCCAGGTTAAAGTTTATGATTCAAGGGATTAAAAAAGCTTGGCTTCGCCCATTTTGCTTGTTTTTGCTGACTGTTTTACTCACTTTCGGTTGTACAAGTATTAACTCTAATAATAGGGAAGCGACCTCAAGCAGTCAAACTCGTACGCCAAGCGAAATTACAACATCCAACACCGATCGCAACAACCAATTACGCGATCGCATTGAACAAATCTCTCAGGTTGCTCAAGGGCGGGTTGGGGCAACAGCCACCGTACTGGAAACCGAAGAGTCAGCATCTCTGAATGGAGGTCAACAATTTCCAATGCAGAGCGTTTACAAGTTTCCGATCGCGATGGCAGTTCTGGCTCAAGTCGATCAAGGAAATCTGGAGCTGAACCAAAAAATTCGGATTGAAGCAAGCGATATCGTTCAAGATAGTCAAATTCTAGAGGAGAATTCCCAAGGAAGGGAATTCCGTTTAGCTGAATTGTTACAGTACATGGTTTCTGAAAGTGATAGTACGGCTTGTGATGTCCTATTACGACTCATCGGTGGACCACAGCGTGTCATGGAGTATTTAAGCCGTCTTGGCGTAAATGATATCGTTGTAGCGAACACAGAGAACGAGATTCAGTTCGAGCAAGATCCAACATTGCAATATCGTAACTATGCAACGCCGGATGCAGCCGTTAATTTATTACGTGCTTTCCATGAAGGGCGAGGGCTTTCAGACTCCAGTCAGGACTCATTGCAACAATGGATGATAGAGACCTCGACAGGTCCAAACCGTATTAAGGGACTATTGCCTGAGGGAACAGTTGTAGCGCATAAAACAGGGACTTCAGCTACTGTTGATGGAGTGACGGCTGCAACTAACGATGTGGGGCTCGTAACGCTTCCAAATGGGCAACATTTGGCGATCGCCGTCTTCGTTTCAGATTCTAGAGCAAGCGATACAATCCGTGAGGAGGTCATTGCAAAAGTGGCAAAGGCAGCCTGGGATGAATGGAGTCAATAGCCTTTCTCTAGCGTTTGCAAATTTCGCTCAGTTGCGATGGCAACCATTCATACTAATAGCAATTCTCTAAACTTGGACTACACAAGAGTAGAGCCTAACGTTATGACTCCAAAAAACAACCTTCCTGCTGGTCCACAAGCCCCTCGCTGGCTGCAAAAAATCCAGTACACACGGGATTCGATCGCTTATATGGAAGTTGCTGCACAACGTTACGGAGAAATTTTTAATGCTCCTGTTATTGGCAATCACCCAGTTGTGTTGTTTGTCAGCAATCCCCAAGCGATCCAGCAAATTTTCTTCAATGACACAAAGCAGCTTGTTACTCCACCGAATCAACTACTACAACCGCTGCTTGGAGACCACTCCCTTTTTGCCCTGGAAGGTTCTCGCCACCGTCGGGAACGTCGGTTGTTGATGCCTCCATTTCATGGCGAACGGATGCGAACCTATGGAGAATTGATTTGTGAATTGGCTGATAAAGCAATGAGTTCGCTATCAATCGATACTCAGTTTTCTGCTCGTCAGTTAGCGCAAGAAATCTCTTTAGCCGTGATTCTTAAGGTCGTTTTTGGAATTGAGCAAGAGGAACGACTTCACCGTTTAAAGTCACTCATTATTCAGTTCACAGATTCACTACAGTCTCCTTTTATTGGCGGTTTGCTGTTTTTTCCGTCCCTGCAAAAGGATTGGGGAATACAAAGCCCTTGGGGCTATTTGAAGCATCTGAAACGGCAGATTGGAGAACTCATCTATGCTGAAATTTCCAATCGTCGCAACCAGCATCAGATGGGCTCGGACATTCTGAGTTTATTGATGTCAGCCCGTGATGAGGCGGGTGAACCCATGAGTGATGCCCAATTGCATGATGAGTTATTGACACTGCTGTTAGCGGGTTATGAAACCACTGCAAGTGCGATCGCCTGGGCACTGTACTGGATTCATCGTTACCCCGAAGTTAGCGAAAAGTTACTTGTAGAACTAAATCAGCTAGGAAAAGCTCCAGATCCAATAGCTGTTGCCCAGTTGCCGTATCTTACTGCTGTTTGTAATGAGTCTCTACGTCTTTTTCCCGTTGCAACGCTTACCTTTCCTAGGGAGGTCAAAGGTCCTGTAGAACTGATGGGTTATCAACTAGAACCTGGGACGAGGCTGTACGGTTGCATTTATCTAACTCATCAGCGCCCAGATCTTTATCCAAATCCTAAGTTGTTTAAGCCAGAGCGCTTTTTAGAACGGCAGTTTTCTCCTTACGAATTTTTGCCATTTGGGGGTGGTGCGCGCCGTTGCATTGGGGAAGCATTAGCCCAATTTGAGATGAAATTAGTCGTCGCAACCCTGATCTCTCATTATCGATTAGCACTGACAGATCAATCTCCTGAATATCCTCAGCGCCGAGGGGTTACGTTTACTCCAGCTAGAGGGGTACAGATGATTCTGAAGGAACGGATCTAAGCATCGCTCGTCCCAGTAATCGTGAATCGAAAGCAGGTTCAGAATGATATTCTTACAGACTGGCAATTCCTCGTCTCAAAGCAATAATGGTTGCTTGGGTACGGTCTTTAACTCCTAATTTGCTTAAAATTCGATTAATGTTTGATTTGACGGTGCTTTCAGTAATACTTAGAGCAGCACTGATTTCTAGATTGCTCATACCTTGTGCCACCAATCGAAGAACTTCCAATTCGCGATCGGTTAACTCTGGATTGTTCATGCGCTGCACTAATTTAGCGCCAACGTGAGGTGGAATATACTGCTGCCCACTATGCACAGTGCGAATCGCAGTTCGCAGTTCGTTAGGCTTACTGTCTTTCAGCAGATAGCCCTTTGAGCCTGCCTGTAAACCTCGATAAATATCTTCGTCTCCGTCATAGGTTGTCAACACAATGATACGAGCCGTGTTGAATTCAGCACGAATTGCAGTAATGGCTTCAACCCCTCCCATCTGAGGCATTCGTAAGTCCATTAAAGTCACATCTGGCTGTTCCTGACGAAACAACTGGACTGCCTCAATACCATCCTTTGCATGACCAATTACAGCCATGTCTGATTCTTCATTAATGAGGGCTGCTAATCCTTGCTGGACGATGGGATGGTCATCTACAATCAGAATACGAATCACACTTGAAATGACGTTTGATTGGTTCATGGCTGTCTGTCCCGATTCACAATTACAATTTCTGCGCCTTGAGTGAGCCAAGTGTGATAATTAGCTCAACTCCAACCGATCGCCACTGTGATAACTGCGTGTCTAGTTCACGCAGTAGTTATTACACTAATTTGGCAAAGCGTGGGCGATCGCAAGGAACATTACACTGGAATTGATCAAAACATCTCAAACCTGATTAAGGTAACACACCACTGAGTTGTATCACAAATAGCTATTGAGAACATCAGTGCATTAGGTCCTGCCTAGTGCTATTCAGATCACAGGGTGATTTCAAATACAGAAGTTTTCACCAATATGAACTTAAGTTTGAATATGAACCTGAACTTAAGTTTGATGTAACTCTAATACTTCAGATTACCTAATGACTGATCGTTTTGTTGTCTTAATCATAGACTTTGAACTGGCGACAGATTTGAGTTAATCCCCTAAATTAAAGGTATTCCTCACCAGAGTTGATACCGAAGTATGAATTACACAGTGATGAATTACACAGTGGAGTAAAAATTGCTTTGGCATAGTGCATCAATGACATTTTATCCACTGGCTACTGCAACTCGGTTGACCCGCCATTATGGATGAGGGAGATAGCGCTGAAAGAGGCTGTCATTTGCGATACACAAAACATTTAACATCTACTTGCAAAATTCTCAATGTTTTATATCATCTATCACTGTTGGCAAAGAAACCCCTAGCACGATTGACATTCACTCATAAGAACCAGTTAGGTTTCACATCGTCTATTTTCTAAATCCGAAACCTCTGAAAGACAGAGAGCAGAATTATGTACCAGGTTTCATCTTCTAATTGTGCTCAATTGCACCCTATTGCCTCTCACAAACGCAACCGTAATAGAGGCGTGGTGCTATCTGAGCAGGGATGGCAGAAATTGGCTCAGGCTAATGTTCTCCATGATGAGTTAGGCAATCGCTACACTTACGAAAGGCTCAGTGAGCGATCGCTCCTTAATGAACGCACCGTCAGCCGCATTCTCAGTTGTGAAGTTAAGGTAGACAAGCGAACCCTGAAAACCTTCTTTGCAGCGTTTCGCTTACGGCTTGATGAAGCTGATTATGTAGCCGCTGAGCGTCGTTCAGTAGAGCAGCTCACCACAAAACTTTCACTCTGTTCAGATTTGCCACATACTCCTGCTTATCCTATTGAGGCAAATTTGTCTCATCAGGAGCTCATTGAGTTATATCAACGGTTAGTGCAGGATTTGAGATACCTTTCTCAATTACTCAATTTAGATGAGGCGGGCAGAAGCATTCAATTGCACTCAACTGAACTTAATTAGCTAAGCGGTCTAAGTTCAAGTCAACTGGAATTTTATACCGCTGATTGTTTATCTACAGGTTCGCTGATCGATCAAATTTCTCAAAGATGAAGGAGAGTTCATTATGAAACGAGTATTAGCTGCTACGGCATCGGCAATTTTGTTGACAGCAAGTTTCTCAACAGCTGCATTCGCCAACGAAACGACTCCAAATGACATTTTTAATCTCGCTCGTAACGGTTATTTTGAGGAAGAGGGAATCCCTAGTCACGGTAGTCTAATTCATGCTTACAGGTTTGGTAATGTAACCGCTCAAGACCTGGTCAATGCAGCGATCGCGCAGAATCGTCTATCTCCTGAGACCATGGAGGATGAGCACTTTATCCGTGCAATCGACCAATACTTATTGGATAACGCAAATAGAAATTAGGCTACTGGGTTAAGGAAGTAGAGTGATGCCAAAAGCCTGGGCAAATAATGCTTACTTGGAATCGCGCCAAGCAGCTTGACCCAGGTTTACTGCAATATATATTTCGGCATTGCACAAATTGAGAATGATTCGGAAATTTATAACATTCGGATCGCCCCTGTCGGGGCACGGCAATGCCGTGCCCCGACAAAAGTCGTTCGTCAAATGTGCAACGCCTATATTTCTATATCAAGAGTAGCTGCTTCTCTATCAAACAGAGATCAGTCTATCTCCAGTTCTCGTTATGCTGCTTCAGTCATGAATCCAGCCAAGTAATGTTCAACCTGTTTAATTAAACATAAATCTCGTGGGAGAGATCCCACTGTTGAACCTTTATGAAATCGAGGTTCTGTGAGCAGACCCGTTCCTACAGCGTTGTGAAGGCTGATTTAGGAAGGCTAGATGTGAAAGTTTTGTCAGTTAACCAAATAAATCTCTATACAAAGGAAGAGGTCTTAACTATAGTTTCTGTATGTTCTTTGCTCAAGCAAGTGTAATTGTGCAATTGCACAACTGATTAGAATTACGTCTGATGTTTCCTTGGTCAAGTGACCGATGAATTTCTAGAAGTCGCTTCGTACCATTCTTTCTAGTACATATCTCAAAGTGACTGAGGAATGGGTTGCAAAAGCGAAGTGATGAACCATTCAGAATTAAAAATTTGTAATTTACAGCCTCAGCGGATTGTAGTGGTGCGATCGCTACCTGGATTGGGCGACCTGCTGTGTGCTATTCCAGCATTCCGGGCATTGCGAGCGGCATTGCCACAGGCACACATTACACTCGTTGGGTTGCCTTTGGCACAAAGTTTTGTGCAGCGGTTCAGTCATTATCTGGATGAGTGGCTGGAGTTTCCGGGCTATCCTGGCATTCCAGAAGTAACACTATCGCCCCAACGTCTCACTTCGTTTCTTACTGAGGTTCAACAGACACGTTTTGATTTAGCACTGCAAATGCACGGTAGCGGCATTTATACGAATCCTTTTACCGTCTTGTTAGGCGCACAGGTAAGTGCAGGTTTTTTTATCCCTGGACAGTATCGTCCTGATCCTGAGTATTTTCTCCCTTATCCAGAAGGTGAACCAGAAATCAGGAGAAACTTACAGTTAATCACAGCGTTGGGGATTCCAGCGCAGGGAGAGGAGTTGGAGTTTCCGATTTGGGAGTCAGACTGGCAGGACTTTTGGGCGATCGCCACTACTCACGATTTGCAGCCTGGAAGTTACATTTGCATTCATCCTGGCGCTAGCATCAGCAGTCGCCGCTGGGAACCCGCTCAGTTTGCCACTGTTGCCGATGCTCTGGCGGCTCAAGGCTTTCAAATTGTCCTCACTGGGACAGCCGCAGAAGTGGAATTGACTCAAGCTGTCGCCACTGCAATGAACTCACCGTGTGTTGATTTGGCTGGCAAAACCAGTTTAGGGGCGATCGCCGCTCTGCTCAAACAGGCTCAACTCTTGATTTGCAACGACACTGGTATTTCTCACCTTGCCGCTGCCCTCCAGGTCAAAAGTGTAGTCATCTTCTCCGCCTCTGACCCCAACCGCTGGGCACCTCTAAATCGTCACCTTCACCGCATCGTTATCAGCCCCCGATACGCCAATCCTGACTTCTCTTCTTATCCTTCATCCCTTATCCTTCATCCTTCTACTATCCTCTCCCACGCAAATGACTTACTCAAAGAGCTAGCCTATGCTCCCTGACTTCTGGCAAACGGTGCATCGTCTCGTAGTGATTTGTTTAGATGACTTAAATACAGTGATGCAGCTACAGTTGGCACTGCAAGCCTTGCGCTCGGCACTACCACAGGCTCATATCACACTCTTGACAGCTTATTCCGACGATCAACTGCTTTCACTGTCCCCCTGGACTAATCAAACTTTAATGCATTCTACCGACGGCTGGAAAACCTTAGAATCAGAGGCTTCTGCCTTTGGAGAAGTGAGTATCACCTTTGCAAAACAAAATTCAAATGGATTCAGTGATGTAGTGAATTTGATCAGGGTGATTAGAGCGCAGCAGTTCGATGCTGCCATTATTTTTACGGGTGAAGGGCGATCGCCTTACGCGCTAGCCTACATCTGCTACCTGGCGGGAGTCACCATTCGAATAGGCCAGTCTCAAGAGTTTGGTGGAAGTATTCTATCTCATTATGTCAAGCCGCCCAGCAGCAATATTCATCCGCAAGAACGTCACTTGTTTTTACTCAAAGCAGCCGGATTTGAGCTTGAGGAATTAACCCATGAGAGAAATTCAGAGCCTTACAAGGTGAGTACTGCTTACCCCACTCTTGTTCATTCCATTCCTTCCACTTTGCAATCACCGTAGGAGAGCCAATGCAGCCATTACGGATTTTGACCTGGCACGTTCACGGTAGTTACCTGTATTACCTAACTCAGGTGCCTCACCAGTTTTACTTACCGATTAAACCTGGCAAACCCGAAGGCTACGGTGGACGTTTGCAGAACTTTTCCTGGACGGATAATGTTCACGACATTCCGGCAGAAGAAGTAAGAAATCAGGAATTTGACTGTATCTTATTTCAGTCTCGCCGCAACTATTTACAGGATCAGCATGAAATCTTGTCGGAGGCACAGCGTCGATTGCCTCGTGTGTATTTAGAGCACGATCCACCGAGAGAACATCCGACCGATACTCGCCATGTGGTTGACGACCCAAATGCGTTAGTTGTTCATGTAACTCACTTTAATAACTTGATGTGGGACAACGGCAACAGTCCTACTTGTGTGGTAGAGCATGGTGTGATGGTGCCCGAAGGCGATCGCCACACTGGAGAACTAGCAAAGGGTTTAGTCGTCGCAAACGGACTGCGAACTCGCGGACGACGGTTAGGGTTAGATATTTTTGAGCAAGTGCGCGATCGCATTCCTCTGGACTTGGTGGGAATGGACGCTCAATCATTAGATGGGCTAGGAGAAATACCCCACGCGCAGCTTCCAGCATTTCAGTCACGCTATCGGTTTTTCTTCCATCCAGTGCGCTACACCAGTTTGGGATTAGCGGTCTGTGAAGCGATGATGGTGGGTTTGCCGATCGTGGGATTAGCAACCACTGAACTCGCTACTGTAGTTGAAAACGATGTTTCTGGCTATGTGGATACCAATCTTGAGCAGTTAGTGAACCGCATGAAAGAACTGCTGCATGATCCAACAAAAGCCCGTCGTTTAGGGGAAGGGGCGCGAGAAGTGGCGATCGCCCGATTCAATATCAACCGCTTTATTCAGGACTGGTGTGAGGTTTTTGAACGTGCGGTTGATCAGTCTTCTACCGTTCATGGGGCAACTTCTACCCGACAATCTATCAGTCAATCTATCACTGTTTAAACAAAACCCCCTTTAAACTCATGATGACTAAGCGAATTGCCTTGATTAGTGAACATGCTACGCCGCTGGGTATCTTTGGCGGAGTTGATAGCGGCGGACAAAACGTATATGTGGGACAGCTAGCTAAAAACTTGGCGGCGATCGGCTACGACGTAGATGTGTTTACTCGGCGAGACAACGAACAGCTTCCCGAAGTCGTGGAATGGCTCAACGGGGTGCGAGTCATTCACGTTCCGGCAGGTTCGCCAACCTGCTTACCCAAGGAAGATCTGTTGCCACACATGAGTGAGTTTACTCACTTTATGCTGAATTGGTGTACTCATCATCGTCTGAGTTATGATTTAATTCACGCAAACTTCTGGATGTCGGCATTGGTTGCTGCCGACATCAAGCGAGCCTTGGGAATTCCGTTTATTGTCACGTTTCATGCCCTTGGTAGAGTTCGTCGGCTTTATCAGGGCAAGGACGATCAGTTTCCTGATGAGCGATTCACGATTGAAGATCGAGTCGTGAGGGAAGCTGATCATATCATTGCTGAGTGCCCTCAAGATCGAGAGGATTTACTACAGCTTTATCATGCCGACCCATCGCGGATTAGCGTTATTCCCTGCGGGTTTGACACTACTGAATTTTGGGCAATTAACAAAGTTCGTGCCCGTCTCACCTTGGGTTTACCTCCAGATGAACCGCTGATCTTACAACTCGGGCGAATGGTGCCCCGCAAAGGTGTAGACACGGTCATTCGGGGATTTGCTCAGTTGTTGAAACAGCGTCACCTGAAAGCAAGATTGCTGATTGTGGGTGGAGAAGCCGAAACTCCCGATCCTCAGATCACGCCCGAAATCGGACGGCTTCAGGCGATCGCCCATGAACTCGATATTGGATCTCAACTCACCTTTGTCGGACGGCGGGGTCGAGATGTGTTGAAATATTATTACAGTGCGGCCGATGTATTTGTCACTACACCCTGGTACGAGCCATTCGGCATTACCCCCATCGAAGCAATGGCTTGTGGAACCCCTGTAATCGGCTCAAACGTAGGTGGCATTAAGTTCACCGTTAAAGATGGTGAAACAGGTTATCTCGTTCCGCCTAAAGATCCAGAGGCGATCGCCACTCACCTTGCTCGCTTGTTAGAAAACTCTCAGTTACGGAGTTTGTTTGGAAGACAGGCAACCCGTCGAGCGCAAGAGCATTTTACCTGGCAAAAAGTCACCAGTGCTGTCGCGGCTCTGTATGAAGAAGTCTTGGTTGGCAGAGGCAGCACCACCACAGAAGTGAATCAGTTTGCCATTTTGGATCGCGCCTTTGAGTCTGCGATGGTGGCAGTAGAGCGATCGCAGCGGTTATTGCGTCCTTCTATTCAAGCTGCCTCCCAAGCCATGAGTACCTGTTTTTCACGAGGTGGCAAACTGTTGATTTGCGGCAATGGTGGCAGTGCAGCCGATGCTCAACACTTTGCGGCTGAGCTAGTCGGTCGGTTCTGTTGTCCCCATCGGGCAGGATTACCCGCAATGGCTCTCAGTGCGGACAGCGCCTTTATCACCGCCTGGTCAAATGATGTGAATTACGAAGACATCTTTGCCCGACAGGTTGAAACCTTCGCCCAGCCCAATGATGTATTAGTTGGAATTAGTACCAGCGGTCGCTCTAAAAATGTGATAGCAGCATTTAAAGCAGCTCAGCGGCATAATCTTACTACAATCGCCTTACTGGGTGGAGAAGGTGGAGAGCTGCGATCGCAAGCCGATATTGCAATTGTTGTTCCTGCAAATGAAACTCAGCGCATTCAAGAAGTGCAGCTTTTAGTCATTCACCTACTTTGTGAACTGGTTGAAGCCCAGCTACTCACCCCCCAAGAGCCGGACACTAATGAGCGATTAGGTAGTTGGGAACTGGGTGTATTTGAAGCAGCAGGACAGCGAGAACGGGGAATGGGTGAGAAATCTCCTCTATCGGCTAAGTAATTAAATCAGTAATTGAATCAACAGGAGACACAAATGGAAGCATTGACCGGAAAAGTCACATTAGTAACGGGTGGTGGACGTGGTTTGGGAGCTTCAATCTGCCATACCTTGGCTGAAGCAGAGGCAGTTATTGTTGTCGCTGACATTCAGTTTGACCTGGCTGAACAAGTCGCAAAAGAGCTTCAGAGTAAAGGATTTGAGGCGATCGCCTTACCCCTTGACATTACTCAAGACCAGCAAGCCGAAGCCGTTGTGCAGAAGGTGATCGACCAATGTGGCAAGATCGACATCCTCATCAACAATGCCGGAACTGATGTCACCTTACCGATTGAAGAACTTACAGTTGCAGACTGGGATCGGGTAATCAGCGTCAACCTGCGCGGCCCATTCCTACTCTCAAAGCTAGTTCTACCTCTAATGAAGCAGCAAGGAAGCGGACACATTGTTAATATTGCCTCAACTGCTTCAAAGCGAGTTTGGGCAAATGCTTCTGCCTACCATGCCAGCAAGTGGGGTTTGTTAGGATTTAGTCACGCTCTGCATGTTGAGGCGCGATCGCACCAGGTTAAAGTGACTGCTGTAGTTGCAGGTGGGATGCAAACCCCCTTCATTCTTGATCGCTTTCCCGATACACCTTTAGATAAACTGCAAGATCCCAAACACGTCGCCAATACCATTCGCTTTTTGCTGACTCAGCCAGCAGAGACAGTAATTCCAGAAGTAATGGTATTGCCGATGCAAGAATCGTCTTGGCCATAAATTAGAGGAATATTTTTGAACGTGAACTTTTATTCTATGTGAGCTATTGTTCTACGTTCAAAAATACCCTTTTAGCAACATAACGAGGAATCAAGGATGAGCGAAAGGGCAGTTTTTCTAGATAAGGATGGGACATTAGTTGAAGATGTGCCTTACAACGTTGATCCGGAGAAAATCCGACTGACAGCGGGAGCTTTGGAGGCAGTGCGATCGCTCCATCATGCTGACTATCAACTGTTCATCATTACCAATCAGTCTGGGATAGCTCGTGGTTACTTCCCCGAATCAGCACTAACGGCTGTCGAGCAACACTTATGTGAGTTATTTCAATCTGTTGGAGTACCCTTGGCTGGATTCTACTACTGCCCTCACCATCCTGACGGCAGGATTACTCACTACGCCACTCGCTGTAACTGCCGCAAGCCCCAACCTGGTTTACTCCATCGCGCTGCTAGTGAACATCAGATTGACTTAGAACAATCGTGGTTCATTGGTGACATTCTGAATGACATCGAAGCAGGACGACAGGCGGGTTGTCGCACCATCTTGATTGACAACGGCAACGAAACCGAATGGCAACTCTCCCGCCCGCGTCTCCCTCATCACATGGTCAACAATTTGATCGAAGCCGCAAATGTAATTCAATTGATCGCCTCCCCTACCCCAAAAACACACACTAAATTTCACCAAAATCTTGTACCAACCGTTCCCGGAACCCTTGAGACACCACCGATGCGAAGCGCTCCCCTGCCTCCCCTCCCCAATACCTTCGGAGGGGGTCTGGGGGAAGCGTTCATCCCCCAGCGGGGGGTTTGGGGGGCTGCCGCCCAAGGCTCGGATCACCAAGAATAAGCCATGTCCAACTTATCCTTAATCAACAGTTTTTCAAAACTCAACGTTCTGGTAATCGGTGAAGCTATCCTCGACTGTTACCTCAACGGCAGTAGCGATCGCCTCTGCCCCGAAGCTCCCGTCCCCGTCGTCAACATCACCGAACGTCTCAACGTACCGGGCGGAGCCGCAAACACTGCTCTCAACGTTAGTAGTCTAGGAGGTCAGGTCAAATTTCTCTCAGTCATTGGTGAAGATCCAGAAGCAGCTTTGCTGAAACAGTCTTTGGAGTCGCAAGGCGTTTCAACTGCTTATTTGCTTCAGGAGCGATCGCGCCAAACTTTAAGTAAACAGCGTATTATTGCTTCCTCTCATTTGTTAGTTCGATTTGATCAGGGCAGCACTCATCCGATTTCATCTGAACTTGAAACAAGACTCATCGATCGCCTGGTTGAACTATTTCCGACCTGTGATGCGCTTATTGTCTCCGATTATGGCTATGGCATTCTGACTCCATCTGTGATTCGTACTTTAGAAGAATTGCAGCGGCGATCGCCTTGCACTCTCGTTGTAGACTCCAAGCAACTCACCGAATATCAGTCTATTAATGTCACAGCCGTTAAGCCTAATTACAGTCAAGCCACTCACCTTTTAGGACTGAAAAAGCTTGAAACTAATGCAGATCGAATCGATCAAATCCTGCTACATGGGGAAAAGCTTCTTGATCTAACCAGAGCCAATATTGCAGCAGTCACTTTAGATCGCGGCGGTGCTTTAATTTTTGAGCGCGATCGCCCTCCTCATCGCACTTATGTCAAACCTGCTCCTCAATCACAAACCTCTGGTGCAGGCGATACTTTTACCAGCACTTTAGCTTTGGCGATCGCTGCGGGTGCTGATACTTCAACGGCGGCTGATCTTGCAGCGGCTGCAACAGCTATTGTTGTAGCTCAGCCTGGGACAACCGCTTGTAGTGTTGCAGCATTACGGCAATCTGTTGATGAGGTGGATAGTAATTTGCCTCATCCCAATCTTAAGCTCAATCAGCAGAAGGTGGGGGATGAGAGAGAGTTCTCCAAACTGCTGATCACTAAAAACCAGTTAGAACGCCAACTTAACCGTTATCGTGACTCTGGGCAGCGCATCGTTTTCACCAACGGCTGTTTTGATATCTTGCATCGTGGTCACGTTACCTATCTCAATCAGGCTAAAGCATTGGGAGATGTTTTAATTGTTGGGGTCAATTCTGATGAGAGTGTTCGACAACTAAAGGGAAATACTCGACCCGTTAACGCTTTAGCCGATCGCATGGCAGTACTAGCAGCGTTGAACTGTGTAGATGCGATTGCTCCTTTTGACGAAATCAATCCTTGCAACCTGATTCAACTTATCCGTCCACAAGTTTTTGTCAAAGGAGGTGACTACACACGAGAAACCCTTCCCGAAGCTTCACTAGTTGAGGATCTGGGAGGTGTCGTTAAAATTTTGCCGTTCGTGAGCGATCGCTCTACCACTCAACTCATTCAACAGATTCAAAACCTAAAAACCTATGACACAAGCAGCTTGGGATAACGCCAAAAATATCCTTTGCGTTAGGTTAGACACTATTGGTGATGTGATTATGACCACACCCGCCATGCGTGCCCTAAAAGCCTCACAGCCTGAACGACGCATCACCTTGCTCACCTCTTCGGCTGGAAGTGTGGTTGCCCCTCTTATCTCAGAACTGGATGATTTGATTATTTATGACTCACCTTGGCTAAAAGCAACGGCTCCTCGCAGGGATAGCAGTCTAGAATATGAAATGATTGAGCGACTGCGACAAGCCAACTTTGATGCAGCCGTAATTTTCACAGTTTATAGCCAGAACCCATTGCCATCAGCATTTCTCTGCTACATGGCAGGAATTCCACTGCGGTTGGCACACTGTCACGAAAATCCTTATCAGCTACTCACTGACTGGGTCAAAGATCCTGAACCCGATCAATTTACTCGCCATGAAGTTCGTCGTCAGCTTGATTTGGTAGCTAGCGTGGGCAGTGAAATTGCCGATCAGCGAATGAGTTTGCAAGTTCCAGAAGTAGCTCAAACTAGAGTTCTGCAACTGTTACAGGAATTAAACATTAACCTGGAACGTCCCTGGATTGTGATTCACCCTGGCGCAACAGCCCTCTCGCGTCGCTACCCTCCCGAACACTTTGCGATCGTTGCAGATCAGCTTGTGCAGCGGTACGGTATTCCAGTTATCTTTACTGGAACAGAACCAGAGCAAGAACTCATTGCGTCTATTCGTCAAGATATGAACGCAGCTTCTCACGCACTGGTTGGCTGTTTAGATTTGGGAGAACTCACTGCACTATTAGACCTCGCTCCTCTGCTAATTTCCAACAACACAGGTCCAGTTCACATTGCAGCAGCCGTAGGGACACCTGTAGTTGATTTGTATGCTTTGACCAACCCACAACACACTCCCTGGGAAGTACCCAATCGCGTATTGTTTCATGATGTTCCCTGCCGTATTTGCTATAAGAGCATTTGTCCAGAAGGGCACTATCATTGCCTGCGTTTAGTAGAACCAGAAACGGTCGTGAATGCAGCTTTAGAACTTTTGCAAGCAGGACAGCATGGCTATTGCGCGGGCGCAACGGTGGCGATCGCCCCTTCCTTTACCCAACCCCTAACTACTCACTCTCAGCTACTAGAAGTCGTGTAATGGTAACTCGTGTAATGGCAACCATTGATATTCTCATTCCCACTTATCGCCGCGCTGCTGCATTAGCGGTTACTTTGACCAGTCTTTGTGCTCAAACTTACCGAGATTTTCGGGTAATCATTTCTGACCAGACAGAGGACAGCGATCCGCTGGCTACTGGAGAAGTGCAGGTCGCAATACGGGTACTTCAAGCTCATGGAAATTCGGTAGTCACTCATAAACACCTGCCTCGACGGGGCATCGCAGAGCAGCGTCAGTTTTTATTAGAACAAGCCACTGCACCTTATGTTTTGTTTCTAGACAATGACTTAATTCTAGAACCCTATGTCCTGGAGTATCTTCTACAGGCAATTCAAGAAGAACAGTGTGGATTTGTTGGCTCTGCGGTGATTGGGCTAAGTTTTTTGAACGATGTACGCCCTGATCAGCAGGCGATCGAACTTTGGCAGGAACCCGTTCAGCCAGAAGTAGTCCGCTCTGGAACACCCCAATGGGAACGATATAAGTTACATAATGCGGCTAACTTGTACCACGTTCAGCAGCGGCTTGGCTGCATTAATCAAGCTTCTCACTTTCCCGCAAAAAAATATAAATATAAAGTGGCTTGGGTTGCCGGATGCGTTTTATACGATGCCACAAAACTGCGAGATGTCGGTGGCTTCAGCTTCTGGCAAGAACTTCCCCCTAACCACTGTGGAGAGGATGTGTTGGCTCAACTGAGGGTCATGGCTCGTTATGGTGGCTGTGGTTTACTGCCATCGGGAGTTTATCATCAGGAATTGCCAACTACGATTGTTGATCGCAGTCAGGATGCTCCTCAGTTGTTGTCGATTTAGGGTTAGTCATTGGTTATTTCATCCGTCAATAAAAAGCCGTCAATAAAAAGCTATGTCACACGCTGACACATTCCACCAGATTTTATTTGTTGAGCTATTAGGGGGGTTAGGGGATGTATTGATTGCACTACCTGCGATCGCCGCTTTAGCAAATTCGCACCCCCAAGCACAACTCACCGTTTTAACATTTGCGCCAGGAAGTCAACTGTTGCAGCAGCATCCACTCATTCATCAGGTGATTGAGGTCAAACAGGGTGAGGCTCGACAGACAGTTGATCAGGCGTTGAAGAATCAGTCTTTTGATCTAATCGTTTCAGATACTAATTACGATGGCATTGCTGAAGCAATTCAAAGCAGTGGCGCAAAACGGACAGTAACGAACCTGTGGCGCAATCCTCCAGAGCACCAGAGGGTAGGCGATCGCTTCCTCAACATTCTGGTTGAAGAGGGAGTAATTGCTGCGGATGCGATACACCTTGACCAAGCATTGCTTCACTTAACTGCAGCAGAACATGAGTCCGCACATCAAGCATTAGGTGCAGCTTATTGTCCACTCATCGTTTTATGTCCTGATGCTGGAATGCCTGTCAAACGGTGGTCAACCGCAAACTTCGTACAGTTAGGGCGCGCATTGCAACAACGATATGGTGCCACGATCCTGATTCCTGTAGGTGCAGACCAGGAACAAGCTGAGCAAATTGCTCGACATATGGGTGGCACGGCACGAATATGGCAACGAGGCTCTCTACGACAACTAGCAGCGGTGATGTCAGAAGCAGATCTAGTGATTGCTTCTGACACTGGCCCTGCGCGCATTGCTGCGGCTTTGAATATCCCCACGATTACCCTATTCGGACCGTCCTGGCACGGTCGCTATGGACAACCTTTCCCTCACATCAACTTGCAAGGCTACCCTGAATGCCCTGAGCGAAACATTCAGAACTTTACTGAGCAACGCTGCTGGTATGGCGGAGTTTGCCCATTTGACCAATGGGATAGCTGCATGCAGGCGATCGCCCCTGCTGAAGTGTTGGCAGCAGTAGAAAGGGTGTGGGAGCAGAAGAGTAAAGGGGTAGGAGAGCAAAGCTTAAAACTCAAAACTCAAAACTTACAATTCAACTTTGAAAACTCACTTTCAGTAGATTGGGGAAATGTTCGCAACCTCTTGGTGATGCGATTGGATAATATTGGCGATGTGATTATGACTAGCCCTGCTTTGCGGGCAATCAAGCAAAATTTACCTGGGGCAAAACTAACGCTAATGGCGAGTCCGTCTGGGGCACTGACTGCACCATTGTTGCCCTGGGTCGATGAAGTGTTGCCTTGGCGAGTATTGTGGCAAGATTTAGGACGATTGCCATTTGACCCAGAGCGGGAATGGGAGTTAGTTAAGTTTTTGAGCGATCGCCACTTCGATGCAGCCATTATTTTCACCAGCTTCAGCCAAAGTCCTCATCCAGCAGCCCTAATTTGTCATTTGGCAGGAATTCCCCTGCGTTTAGGAGAATCTAAAGAAAAAGGACTGGGCTTTCTGACTCACGAATTGAACTCTGCTCCTGATGAAATCCATCAGGTAGAGCGTAACCTGCGACTCATAGAATCAGTTGGTTTTGAAGTGAGCGATCGCCATTTAGCGATTCAAACCTCAAAATTCAAAATTCGAAATTCGAAATTTAAGCTTCCTAGAGAATTCATTTTGCTCAATCCTTGGACAACCTGCCAATCTCGCAACTATGACCCTGATCGCTTTGCCGCTGCGGCTCGACGACTCAGCGAGATTACCAAATGGTCAGTGGTGGTAACAGGAGTTGAAAAAGATCGCGATCGCGCTTTTCCTTTACTTCAAGCATTGGGCAACTGTGCCGTTGATCTGATTGGTAAAACCAGTTTGTCAGAATTAGCAGATCTGGTGGCAGAGGCTCAACTGGTGTTGACTAACAACACCTCAACCATGCACATTGCCGACGCAACACAAACCCCAATGGTTGTTTTGTTTGCCGGAACTGAACGGGAATCACAATGGTGTCCTCGTCATGCTCCTATTCGGCTGCTGCGTCGCCCTACTGTATGTAGCCCCTGCTATGCATTCACCTGTCCCTACAGCTTGGAGTGTTTGGACATTCCTCCGGAAACTGTGGTTGCAGCAGCACTGGAGCTTCTACGAGAAACTAATGCTGTTGTAACAGCTCTCAGGTAAAGGTATTGTGGCTGTTCACAAGTTATTTTCGATAACTGATGTTCAATGACCAAAACTCAGACCCCATGCTGCGCGTCACCTTAATTGCTGGTACTTATCAACCTGATCGCTGTGGCGTAGCTCACTACACCTCACGCTTACGAGAGGCTTTGGCAAAAGAGGTTGAGTCTGTAGTGCTAACTACCCAAGCAGCAGCTCAAGCGGTACAAGATACCCGCGTTCGAGGAGTGGTGCAAGATTGGAGGTTAGCTAGCCTATTGCCATTAGTGCGGACGATTCAAACAACCCCAACTGATATTCTGCATATTCAACATGCAGCAGGCACTTATAGCTTTCAGCGTCCTATTTTTTTGCTGCCGCTAATTCTACGGGCTTTAGGTTATCGTCAACCCATTGTCACAACAGTGCATGAGTATGGCTGGTGGGAATGGCAACCCAAAGGCGTTCCACCGAAACTGCTGGAATGGCTAAAGCAATGGGGACAACAGCATCAATGGTGGGATCGAGAGGATGGCTTTTTACTAACGGGTAGTCAGGCAATCATTACCACTAATGTAGAAGCGGAGAGTGCAATTCGCGATCGCCTCCCTCACCTATCCAACCGCCTTTGTCGAATTCCGATCGCCGCTAATGTGGAAGTGACACCCATTGAGCGATCGCTTGCCCGTCAGCTTGTGCGCCAAACCTACGGCTGGTCAGAGGAATCGTTAGTGATTGCTTTTTTCGGCTTTCTACATCCCGTTAAAGGACTGGAAAACTTATTTCTTGCATTCAAACAGATACTCACAACGATTCCTCAGTCGCGGCTATTGCTTGTTGGTGGAGTAGAAAGTTTGGCCTTGCCTGCGGATGAGGCTAAGCGATATTGGAATAAATTACAGGCTCAGATCTCGCAGCTAGGACTTGGCAAACAAGTAAAAATGACAGGCTATGTGAGCGAAGCGATCGCCTCTCACTATTTAAGTGGTTCTGATTTGGGCGTGTTACCTTTCAATCACGGTGTCACCCTCAAAAGTGGTTCCCTACTAGCGCTTTTAGCCCATCATTTACCTACTGTCGCGACTTATTCTGACCCACCCGATCCAGAACTTGCTGGGGCAAATATTGTTTGTCCTGTACCATCCCGTGACTCAGATTCTCTCACTGCGGCACTACTGAAGTTAATTGAAAATCCAGATTTGCAAAAACAATTGAGTGCAGCAGGAAGTGAGTTTGTCAGACAGTTTAGTTGGGAGGCGATCGCCCAAAAACATTTGCAGATTTACAAGAATCTACTAGCGAAGCAGATTTAAAGCGTTGGGTTTCGCTTTGCTCCACCCAACCTACACAAATTACTGGATAGGCTTAAGTAGCTGTACCGTTCTTCTACTTTCTACTCCTTATTCTAAAGCTCCTCGTCTCACTACAACGGTCAGGGCTAAAAATACGATTAGCATCACTACCAGTGCAAATGCGGCTCCCAAAGGCCAGTTGTAGGACACACCAAACTGAGCAGAAATCACATTGCCCAGCATAATGCCACTGGGTCCTCCGATCAGATTGGGAGTGATGAAGTCACCCATCGTTAGGGCAAATACATTGATTGAACCTGCCAGTAATCCGGGTGTCACCAGCGGTAAAGCAACCTTACGAAAAGTGGTGAGAGGTGGAGCGTTGAGATCTGCTGATGCTTCGAGCAAATCTTTGGGTAGCCGCTCGAAGGCTGTGATTACAGGCAAAATCATGAAAGGTAGCCAGACATGCACAAACGTAAGTGTGGTTGAAAACTGGTTATAAAGGAAAATCTGGCTGGGCTGCTGCAAAATTCCTAAAGAGAGTAGGGCACTGTTGAGAATGCCGTTATACCCAAGGATAATTTTCCAAGCAAAGACTCTCACCAGATAGCTTGACCACAGCGGCAGAATTACTAACAGCGTTAACAACGTGCGGTAGCGACCACCGAAACGAGTAATGAAGAAAGCCAGGGGGAGGGCGATCGCCGCATCAATTGCCGTCACCCCCAGCGCAGTCATTACCGTTCTCACAATTACTGTGCGGTATGCTGTATTGCCAAAGATCGTTTGAAAATTGACTAGGCTAAACTCCCGTACGATATCAAACGCTTCTAACCGCCAGAAGCTGTAAGAGATCAGAATGGCGATCGGCACAAAATACAGCAGCGTCATCCACACCAGCGGTGGTAATAGAGTTGCGTAGAGTGCCACTGGTGTACGATCGCGCTGTCTTGGTTGTGCCTCTGAAAACTGGGCTTCTGACGGTTGAGTGATTAACGGTTCTAACTGCGGATTTCGTTCCAAAGCTGTACCCACTTATCGTAATTTTGGACGCTCTGCCACATTTTGATTTCCTCATGTAGCGACAGGTCATCCATAAACAGTTCCTTGGCGCGTTCTGGACCGACTGCTTCAACGCCCAATTCCGTTGCGCCAGAGTAGCCTGTTACGTCCATTACACCCTTTTGACCTTCACCACTGAGGATAAAATCAATCCACTTGTAGGCAGCATCCACGTTGCGAGAGTTTTTAGAAATCATCCAGGAGTCCGTCCAGCCTGTAAGTTCTCCTTTAGGATTAACAGAACCGACCGGATAATCTGCCTCAATCAGTTGCGTATAGGTGAGTGGCCAGGCATGGGCAAGCACTACTTCACCTGACTGAAACAGGTTTGCCAACTCACCAGCGGTTGCCCAGAATTTACGAATGCTGGGACGCAGTTCCAGTAGCTTATCTTTAACTTCAGCCAGGTCAGCGTCTGTCAGGTCATAGGGGTCTGCCTTGCCCAACCAGAGCGCAACATCGGCGATCGTCATTGGATTGTCGGGAATGGTAATCTGTCCGGCATACTGGGGGTCAAACAGTACGTCCCAAGAAGTGGGCGAAGTTGCTACTTTTTCGGTGTTGTAGAGCAGCACATTTGGACCCCAGGCAAAGGTTACGCCATAGGGCTTGCCATCAAAGCTATTCCAATCACCTTTTTGAAAAGGTGAAAAGATTGAATCGTAGTTTTCGAGTTTGCTAGTGTCAATCGGTCTGACCAATCCAGCTTTGTAGAGCCGCTCGGTGATGTCGCCTGATGCAGAAATCAGGTCATAGGTGCGACCGCCGCCCGTGCGGAACTTAGCAAACATTTCGTCGCTAGACCCGGCATAGGTTGCTTTGATGGCACAACCTGTTTCCTGCTCAAACTTTTGGGCAAAGGAAGCATCGGTATAGCCTTCCCAGACGATTGCCGTCAACGTGCAGCCCGCTGCTTGAGCAGGCTGAGCAGATAGCATTCCACTGGTTAACCCTAATAAACCAATTAAAAATGCGGTAATTAAACGATGCCACATAGGTAACTTGATCCTTCTGCTAAATGTCATAACGGTTAAATCAGACAATATTGAAGTGGACAATGGCATAGTACGTCCGACCTAGATTAAAGGGTACCGTTCTAAATTTTCTGTTACTAATGACATCCTATGAGGTCTTTGCCCCAATCATGGGACAACTGTAAGGTTCTTTAATAGCGATCGCTATAATTTGGTCAGTAAGAACAAGAGATCTCCTATGTACGCTGTCGTGTCTCGCGAAAAAATTCACCTTCCACCGGGCAGTGTGATGCGAATGCCCGGAACCTGGCAAGATTATTGCATTCTGCGAGATAGCCGAGGCGATGGCTCTATTCCCAGAATTAAATATCGCAACGGCGAAATCTTGCTTATGAGTCCCCTTCCTCGTCACGGACGTGAAGCCCATTTGCTTGCTAGAGTTGTGGAAATCTTGCTGGACAGCGAAATTCGCAACTACGAAGCCTTTACCCCGATTACGATGGACATTCCTGAATCGGGAGGCATTGAGCCAGATTACTGCTTTTATATCGATAACTGGCAAGTTGCTGTTGGTAAAGATCGGATTGACTGGCAAGTTGACCCGCCGCCCGATCTGGTGATTGAAATTGATGTCACCACTTATACATCTGCTGAAGACTACGCGCCATATCGAGTTCCAGAAGTTTGGTTATTTAAAAAGAGTGGCTTAAAGATTTATTACCTGCAAGGGGATGTTTATCAACCCCAATCTGTAAGTCGCTATTTCCCCAATGTTGATCTGCCCATCCTGATTACTCAAGTTCTGCAAGTTGCAGCAGAACAGGGAACTGGGTTTGCTTTGCGGGATTTGCGTCAACAGTTAATGCAGTAGTTTATTTGTTTATTTTACTTGTCACTGTTCCCGACTACCCACTCATTTCTAGCAATGCTGCAGCCGTGCGAACTTTGCCATCGAGAGATGCCTGCTCTCACAGAGCATCACCTAACTCCTCGTCAAAAGACCAAACACCAGGGGCTAGACCCCAGTCCCACAATTCAAATTTGCTCTGCCTGTCATCGCCAGATCCACACCCTTTATGACAACTCTCATTTAGCACTGCACTTAAACACCTTGGAAAAGCTCAAGCAGGACCCGCAGCTACAGAAATTTTTAGCCTGGGTTCACAAGCAAGACCCCAATAAGCGAGTCAAAATCGACCGAAAACGATAAACCTCACTACTTTCCAATCCTTAAGCCCGTTTTGCGTTACACCAGTAAGTGGTGTTTGGATGTTGGCCGAAGCCTGTGAAATTGAACTATAAACGCTTAGGACTCCTGTTACTGGCAATCCTGCTGGTTGTTTCGTCTTGGTTAGGAATCGCGATTGCTCGATCGGGATTAGAGGTGAGATCGCTCCAAAAGGAGGGAGTTCCCCTGCTATACATTGCCCCTCAAGGGGCGAAGGCAGTCCCAGGAGTTCTAGTTGCACATGGATTTGCAGGTTCCAAACAGTTGATGTTGGGTTATGGGCACGTACTGGCTCGCGCAGGCTATGCGGTAATGCTGTGGGATTTTGACGGGCATGGGGCGAATCCTGCTCGCTTACAGCAGTATGAGTTGCAGAACAACCTGGATGTTGCTTTGCAAGCTCTATTAGAACAACCTCTGGTTGACCCAGATCGTTTAGCATTGCTGGGGCACTCGATGGGTAGCGGAATTGTGATGACAGCTGGCGCTCGTAGCCCTGATCGCTTTGCCGCAACCGTTGCTGTTTCCCCGACTGGGGCAAGTGTGACTCCTCAAGCTCCCCAGAATCTCCAGTTGCAGGCAGGAGGTGGAGAGGGAAGATTTATTGGCAATGCCGAACGGCTGCTAGCACAGGCAGGAGGAGAAAACGCGAACTTAGCAGCAGGACAGGGACGAGAACTGGTTGTTATTCCTGGTGTCGAGCACATCACCATTCTGCTTAGTGATGGTAGTCATCAGGCAGCACTGGAGTGGCTCGACGCTACGTTTGGGAGAACCCAAGAGAGCCAGTACAGCGATCGCCGCATGGCTTGGTATGGACTTCATCTACTGGGTTGGTTAGTGGGGTTGGCAGCAATTTCACCCCTTCTGACTCAATCAGAAACTATTGCCCTGGAAATAGATCCCGTTCGACGATGGTCAGGATTAATCGCTGCGCCTTTGGTCGCAACCGCAGGATTAGTGTTGCTGAGTCAGCGATTTGATCTCCAGGACTTGGGTGGGGTTCAAGTTGGTGGAGCAGTGGGTGTCTGGTTTCTGATTGCTGGATTAACCTGGCTGGGAGTGCTGGCACGGTTGCCTCGTCCGACCCTGCGTACCGTTGGACTGGGAATTGTGCTGTTTGTCATCCTCTGGGTTGCCTTTGGCGCAATGGCGCAGGTGGTCTGGCTGCAATGGTGGCTCATCCCAATTCGGTTGAGAGTATGGTTGCCAGTGGCGATCGCTTGTTTCCCCTGGTTTCTGGCATCTGGAATGGTGCAGGAGAATGTTGGAGTCGGCAAACGCATCCTCTGGTGGTTGGGACAAAGCGTTGTCCTGATTGGTGGCTTTGTCCTAACGCTCAACTTTTTACCTCAATTAGGATTTATGTTTTTGCTTTTGCCGTTGTTCCCACCACTGATGGGGATTTTGTCTCTGGTGGCGGGTTTGTTGAATCGAGCATGGATCTACGCGATCGGCTCTGCTCTATTTTTTGGCTGGTTGCTGGCAGCAGGTTTCCCGCTCTCGGCTTGACCCGTGTACCCTGAAGTTCTCCCTTCAGAACCAGTTGCTCTCTCATAGATTTGGCTACAGTAAGGAGGTTGTTTCTGTCTGAGCAATGCAGTCTCTATCTGTATTTGTTGTCCTTCTGTCCCTGCTACAGGGCTGTGTCTACGCTCAGCCTTCCATTTCTATGAGTGATTCCTCTAACCTTTCTAATTCCCACCCCTCAGAGATGGCCAGTGTTGCCGCACCCTCTGATTATTCACAGTCAGTCGAATTTAATTTGAGTGACTATCAATGGCAACACCGCATCTTGCTGGTCTTTGCACCTTCAATTGGTTCATCTGATTATCAACAACAGATGCAAGCATGGCAGGCAGACGTAGCAGGGACAGATGAGCGCGACCTCAAGTTGGTGCAGGTTTTGGAAACTGGAGAGAGCCAAGTCAATGGGCAACCGATTAGTTCAGCATCGGTAGAAAGGCTTAGACAGCAGTTTGAGATTACCCCTGAAGAGTTCGCGGTAATTTTAGTTGGTAAAGATGGTACGGAGAAGCAACGGAGCCAAACTCCGATTGATTTGGCGGTGCTATTTCGCACCATTGATGCGATGCCAATGCGCCAGCAAGAAATGCGCTCTCAACAGTAGTTTGAAGCAGAGCGATCGCCGCACGTGCGGGGGTCGGTAAAACAACGATCCATCGGCGCTACGGCAGCAAACTAATTCTTCGCTAACCTAATCCCTTTGCTGAATCGCTGCCAAAATGAATGCGATCGCCTCTTCGGTATGTTCTTCTATCATTTCTGGACTGAGACGATCGATCTCTGGAGTAAGATGCCGCCAATTCTCATGAACTGTGAAATAGAAGAGACAAATACTCAAAATGTAGGTCAAGGTGAGAAATGGCTTGAGTGGACGAAAGGAACCGTCTTTCATGCCTCGTTCTAGAACTTTCAATAGATACTCGTGAAGTGTCAATACATTGCATTCTTTAAAGTACGCACCCTGATTTTGGCTTGATTCCTGAAACCACAGCATTTGTCGTTGAGGGTTTGCGGCTTCGTTAGAAATTGCAATGCGAATGATTTGCTTCAGAGCCTCTTCGGGGGATAGAGCATCAAAATTGTGTTTTGCCAGTATTTCTTGAACCTCATCTACAGGTCGTTGGAGAACAGCTTTGTAGAGATTCTCTTTGTTCTCAAAGTAATAGTGCAATGTTGCAGAAGTAACCTGGGCAACTTGGGCGATCGCGCTCATGCGGGCCCCTTTTAAGCCGTGGTGGGCAAACTCCTGCTCGGCAGCATCCAGAATTTGCTGTTGTGTTGCCGCTGCATCTCGCACGGGACGCACTGATTTTGCTGCTCGTTTCCCCAATCGACTCACGACCCCAATCACTCTTGTCCTACCAGAGCCATCTTAGCAGAGACTAAACATCGTGGAATTGACGAAATGACAAGCCATTGATAGACTTACTAATTAATTAGTAAGTTAAATTTTTGGGATTATGAAGCAATTACAGGGTTCTGCCTGGCTACTGGCGCATCGCTCAATGCTGAAGCCGAATCAGCCCCGAAAGTTTTCTCTGTTGGGTCGAGATTATGTGCTCTGGCAAGATTCACAAGGCAAAATTACTGCTTTGCCCAACGCCTGTCCTCACATGGGCGCAATGCTTTCGGAGGGTTGGTGTGTAACTCAATCTGATGGTAGTAGTACGATCGCCTGTCCATTTCATGCTCTAGAGTTTGATCACCAGGGCTGTACTGTATTACCCGGTTCCAACAGGCAAACGAAATCCTTGCTGTCACCACTTGAATTGATTGTTCAGGGGGATTTGATCTGGAGCTATGGTGGCTATGAGCCAAAGATTCCAATTCCTAATTTGATGAATGCGATCGCCACTGAGTATGACTTCATTGGGGTCACAGGTGAACGCAGCATTCCCACTGACATTCTGAGTTTGCTGCTGAATATGCACGACTACAACCATCAGAACGGCACGCATCGGGAGCTATTTGAAATTGAGGAGGTTCAGGTCAAGCAATTCATTGATGAAGGGTTACATTCTCACGCTTATCTGGCTCAACCCAGGAAACAACCAACATGGCGGGAGATTCTCAGAAATCCGGCACAATTGGCATTACCAAAAGTTCTGGAAGCGCATCTGGAAAATTACTTTCCGTTTATGGGGGTGATGCATGGCGACAACAAAATTCTGAGTTTAAAGGAATGCCACTTTTATTTGCCCGAATCTGTGGGGCGATCGCGCGTGTTTGTATTGATGTACATGCAGGCGCATTCCCCGATCGCTCACTTGCTGAAACGAAATTTGCTGAAGCTGATTGATGTTGTTGTAGAGCAAGATGCCAGGATTCTCAACCGGATCTACCCGAATACGCCACAACGAATCAAACTCAACAATGAAGTAGGAATGGATTGGGTTCGTCGGAATTTTGAACAGTTTCCTTCTGTAAAAACAGAACCCTGAATTTTGCAGTTGCTAGCGGGCTATTGAGCGACAAACTGCTTTCTACAATCCTTACAGAGATAACACTGCTTGCCCCGACGATATCCATTTTTCGATAACTGGCTGGATTGACAGTGAGGGCATATCATTACTTTCATTACATCGCCTAACTGATGATCGCCGACGTGCGGCTCTAAATATGACACTAATAGCTCCTCAATCTGCTGCGTCAAGCGTTGGCGATGCTCAAGACTAGGGCTGCGAAGTGCCGCCAGCATCACCGCATTACTGCTGTGCACACATACTTCTGCTAACAGGCTGTACTGTTCCTCAGTTAGGGCAGCATTTCGGTGCTTCAAGATATTCGCCATAAAGTTGATCGCTTCCTGCGTCATGCTTTCATCAATCGACTGAAAAATTTCGCGTGCCAGATAAAACTGCACAAATACGACTCGCGACACGGGTTGCTCAAACAGTTCTGCCACGCTGGTCGCGATCGCATGGATCATCTGACGGAGTGGTAATTGGATAATGGTCGCGATATCCACCTGCGCCCACATCGCCTTCACCCGCTCTGCATGACGTAACTCCATCGCCTTGAAAATAGCGGCTTTATCTGGGAAAAACTGATAGAGCGACCCGATCGCCGTTCCGGCTCTGGCAGCAATCATGTGGGTTGTTGCAGCTTCATAGCCCACCTCATCAAATACAGCCGCCGCCGCATCAAGAATTTTCTCGACTCGCTCCTTGCCGCGCTGCTGTTTAGGCTGACGACGCAAACTATTAGCTGCTTGGGGGCTTGACGAACGTGAATGTTCTGTCATATTTTGAAGTTCATAGATTGAAATGCGACAGATTTTTCATAATTTTATCAATGGAGGACGCTATGCGCTCAATGCTCCCCGGTGCGCCCTGGCTGTTGGCGCACAAATCCATGCTGAAGGTTAATCAGCCCCGCAAGGTTTCTCTATACGGTGTTGACTATGTGATGTGGAAGGATGAGACAGGAGAAGTCCATGCTTTACCAAATGCCTGCCCACACATGGGAGCCATGCTCTCAGAGGGATGGTGTGAAACGCAAAGTGACGGTAAAAGCGTTGTCATCTGCCCGTTTCATGCGCTACCTTTTGATGCGGCTGGTTGTACCGTTCTACCGGGTTCAGGCAAAAAAACATTGCCTCAGTTGCAACCGTTAGAACTTAGGATTCAAGGCGATTTCATCTGGTCACATGGTGGGCATGAGCCAAAAATTCCAATTCCCAAAGTGTTGGATGAGATTGTAGAGCAATATTATTTTGTCGGGTATACGGGCGATCGCAGCGTTGAAACCGATCTGCTGACCATGCTGCTGAATATGCATGACTACAATCACCAGAATGGCACTCATCGAGACTTATTCCGCATCACGGAGGTTGAGTTTCACCAATTCATTGACGAGGGGCATCATTCCCATGCATTTTATGATATGCCCACTGCACCCTACACGCTGACAGAAAAACTGAGAAAACCAGATTTGCTTCTGCTACCTACCAACATCAAGGCACACCTGGAGAACCATTTTCCGTCCCTCGTTATCTTTCACGGTGAAATGCCATTAGGGAAAGCAGCCCAATGCCACTTCTTTATTCCAGAAGCCGAAAACCGCACCCGGACTTACATCCTACTGTTTGGACAGGCAAAACATCCTGCCTTTAAGCTGTTTGGTAGCACCTATCTCAAGTTCGGTCAGGTGGTGATTGATCAAGATGCTGATATTCTGAGCAAACTTTATCCAAACACCCCGCAGAAGATCAAACTCAACAACGAAGTCGGTATGGATTGGGTTCGCCGTAACTTTGAGAGTTTTCCCGATGTTGTGGCCCCCAATCTTTCCAGGTAAATACTCAATTACTTCACTAAACACGCGCTTGCGAGTACTTTCAAATACAGCCTTTTAGGGCCACATCACACTTTGATGAATGGACTCCTGTAGGGGCACGGCAATGCCGTGCCCCTACAGGAGTCCATTCACACATTAAAAGTTCCACAACGTTCTTAATGTGTGTAATGCCAACCCATACCACCTAGTAGCTCCAACTCCCAACGCCGTAAGAATTTGGGGCTAAATGATGTTGCTACGGCTTCTTTGATTCAACTGAAATGCCGCGATTTTTATTCAGCCCAAACACTCTGACTACTAGTCCAACACTAATGATGGTACAAAAAGCTATTCCAACACAGTAGAGAGGGTTAGACAGGAAATGACTGAGCTGTAACAACGCTTCATCAATAATGGTAGATTTCAGACCTATCTGTGCTAAAAGCTGAGGAACTTGAGTGAGGAGCGAGGGGATAAACCAGCTTAAAGCGAACGAAATAATGACTCCCAACAGGAACCAGACAAAAATACCTAATCCAAAATAAAAAGAAACAATAGGGGAGTCTTTATCACTATGAGCGCTTTTTGGATTAGGCCAGCCCAAATGGAAAGAAAAGCCATCTTTTTCAATTTGTGGTTTTTTAAACTTTTCGCCGCTCAATAACCATTCAGAAACTTGACAAACTAACGGGTTCTTTCGTTTCGGATTGTAAGTCAAATACTGCCCGTGGCTTAGGAGATGAATTTGCTCTGCCTTGTATGGGACTTCTTTGGGAGTTAAGGGCGACTCTTTACCTTGTTGGCTATCAAAGAAACGAGTGAAATCTGAAACGGGATCAGTGGGATCAAACACATTAATCCATTCAAAATCTTCTTTAAATACTGATTCATCTTTATTGAGAGGAACAACTAATGGCCAGAGCACAGCAAATTTGCTGAGAGGAGAGCCATACGTCATGAATCCTTTCAAGTTGCGGAATAGTTCTTTCCGACTAATTACATCATCATTATCACGAGAAAGCCAGCTTGGGCGTTGAGGAAGCACGTATTTCTGAACTTTCTTTTCATCCTCTGTGAGTTGCCTTTTTACCCGACCCTGATGCTTGCGGCACCATCTTTTCCACAACTTTTGGTCTAAGTATCTAGGCAATGCTGTTTCGATCTCCATCAGCCCATTGAAAGCAACCACAGTACCTAAGCTATGAGACAAAATGTACCAACGCTCGTATTTCTCCAAACTCATTTCGACCAAAGCTTTGATAAAGCGCCGACGTATGGAAAAACGAGGAGGCGCTTTCCCCAAATCGACCAATGGTCCTTTCCCTTCCCTTGCATCCTGTTGGTATAACTTGACATCACCTAGGTACTCAACTAGGAGATCAGGTCTGATTTCCAGTCCTAAAATACTCCGCGAAACTCTTCCTAAAACCCAAAGGAACGGTAGAAGTAAGAACACCACAAAGGACACAAGGAGCAAATAGACACGATGGACGAGTTGAATCGGTTCACCTTCTCCAGGTAAAAGATCCTTTGCTTGATTAAAGCTGCGCCCAGGCAATCGCCTATCAGGATGCAGAGGCACCTCCTTGTCCGGAAACTCAGTATCAGTTCTTTGGTCATATCTAGGTTTTGTCCATAGAGAGAGACCCCAAGCCCAAAAACTCCTGAATGTTTTGAAACTGTTTGGCTCATCCAAGTCAGACCACCAAACTTCCCTGAATTCTAGATTTGTTTGCTGATCATTTTTGTCTACAACTTCAATAATTGCCGTCGCAGCTCCCTCACCCCGCCATGTCTGTTGATTGGCTCGGTAAGGTGCATCTTTGCTAATGTTAATGTTAACTTGAACACTATCTATGTTGGAATCTGCCTGTTTGCTATCTGCTTGCAAAGCAGAGGCAATATTTCTGACTACTTCCTCAAGATGCTCAAACTGACACTGTTCACCAATACCATGAACTACTAAGATACCAACACGCTGCGGCTTATCTTCGCGGGACATAAAATGGGTCAAATGAAGGGTTAGGCAAAACTTGTTTAATCGTAAGCGACATAACTGCACCCCGACAGTACCCTTACAGGTGATTTTTATGCGCAAGAATATTTACCAATGGCGTTGTTGCATGGAGGAGTTGCGGATAGGCGAGGTGATAGGTTTGAAGTACCACCAACAAACCTTCACAGCAATGAGCTACCGTATCCGCAACTGGTCTGAGTATAACGCT
>NZ_JACJOV010000165.1:0-46021 GCF_014695745.1 Leptolyngbya sp. FACHB-671
GTGGTTTGTGCTCAAGAACTGGATGCGACAACGATGGAGTGAGTTTGAGAGTTTTCACAATTGTATAGATGCAGCTTTCAAAACCTGTCCTAACGTGCTCCCGTAGAGCTATACTCGTCAAGGCCAGTGGACATAACAAAAAGAACAATAGATATGACAACCAAGCTTCATTGAAGGAAAGGCCTGCAACAGTAGAAGCCGCGATCGCCATTCGTAACATGAAACAAATAGGAAGATCGCCCCTCATCAAGCAACCTAAGCAAAAACCGGTGAGGGTTGACTAATACTCTTGTCCTTACAGTATTCTAGATAGCTGGCGATCGCCCCTCCCTCACCAGTTCTCAAACACCTTGTGAAAACTGGTGAAGGGATAGGTTAGGTAGTCCCCAGAACAGATCGAGTTACAGCCGCAAAAGAGTCTTTAACCTTGTTGACTGCCTGGGCGATCGGTCGCTGTGAACTAAGGAAAACCCGAGCACAGTTGCGTCCTGGCATTCCAGAAATCGAGCCACCTGGGTGAGTCCCTGCACCCGTGAGATAGAGTCCCTGAATGGGTGTTTTGTAGTTTGCCAATTCGGGTAGCGGACGCAAAAAGATCATTTGATCGAGCGTCATGTCAATGTGATAGTAGTTGCCTTTGTAGGCTCCCAGACGTTCACCTAGCTCTGCTGGGCTTTCAACGCGACGGGCGATAATGGAGTTTTTTAGATTGGGAGCGTAGTCTGCTAGTTTGTCGATGACGCGATCGGCGACTTTGTTTTTCAAGTCATCCGTCCAACCAGTACCGTTTAACCCGGTTCCTTCAGCTCCAGCAATTTGGTAGGGTGCAAAGAACTCAATCCACAAGGTATGTTTGCCATCAGGTGCCATTGAGGGGTCGAGCATCGTGGGCACGACCGCATACATGGATGGATCAGAGTCAGGGATGTCGCCAGCGGTGGGTTGGCTGTGGGCGAGTTCCACATGACGCACAGAGTCGGCAATCAGTACGGAGCCAATCAGGTTGCTGTCCTGGTGGTTGTGATGCTCAAATCGAGGAGCTTCTGAAAGGGCGCAGTCGATTTTGAGAATCGTTTCGTTGTTGTTGACGATGCGGCGCTCCAAACGCTCACGCAATTTTGGATCGGCTGAATCCACATCGGCTGAATCCATGCACTGCAAAAATAGCCGTTTCGCATCAATGTTAGAAATTACAGCATGCTTGGCGCGATACTCCGTACCGTTTGCTACTCGCACCCCGACGGCTCGTCCATCGTCAATTAGGACCTGGCTAACGTGCTGATCCGTTAGCACCTCTCCACCCTCATGCTTGACCAGGTTGAGCAATGCTTGGGTCAATGCGCCTGTGCCTCCTTTGGGTCTTGCCATACCGGGGTTGTGGCGCATCGACATCATCATGCCGCCGATGGCGATCGTTTTTTGTGAAGGTGGCGCACCCAGTTCTGAAGCGAGTCTTGCCAGCGGTGCTTTGAGAAATTCCGAGTCAAACCACTCGTTCAAGTGGTCTTCTGGACTGGTCAGCATCATGTGCAGCATGTCCAGGCTTTGGTCGATTCCACCCACCACTGAGAAGAGATCCTGCAAGCTTTTGATGTTGTAGTTGCCTGCGATGTCAGGAATGGATTTGGGAGGAGCGTTAAAAATCGGCGTGATCGCGTTGGTGAGTTGCTGCCAGAATGCAGTGAATTCAGCGTATTTTTGGGCATCGCGATCGCTATATCGGGCGATTTCAGCGCAAGTCTGCTCGACCGAACGGTGCGCCAAAAAATATTTGCCGTCTGGGTGAGGGCAAAACACAACTGGATCGCAAAAGAGGTATTCCAGCCCGTACTTGCCTAGCTCTAATTCCTCGATGACTGGACCCAAGTGAATGAACTCGTGGTCGATCGCACAAAGATTGAACTTAAACCCAGGAGCTTCCTCAGGCATAATTTCCTCGGTCGTTGCCGCTCCACCAGGCACCGATCGCTTTTCTAACAGCAACACGCTGTATCCTGCCTTCAGCAAATATGAGGCGCAGACCAAACCATTGTGTCCGGCACCGATGATCACGACATCATACGCTTGCATTAACGAACTCCAGTCGGGATTAAATGATACGTAAACCCATCTTAGACACGATTAAAAGATGCAAAATCTGTCTACTTAGATAGATCAATTCAATGGATTAAACCTTCAAACAGGTTAAATTTACAGAACTTAGGTGTTGAACGATCAGAAGAAGTCTTTGGATTAAAGCATTTGCTGTTAGAAAGCGATCGCCACAAACAGCTTGATTCAAAGACCCCCCAAGTAAGGGCAAACGCCCATTCGCCCTTACTTTTCTGTCCAAGCTGGATGCATCAGCATTGCAGCAATCACCCGTACTCCCCGCAGTTGATTTGACAGCGGTAGATGACCTTTGGGAGCAGACAAATCCCAGGTAAACTCCTGCGGATAGCGTGTCCAGTTGTTTCCTGACTTCCAGCCAATCATCGGCCATAGCTTCTCCCAATTTTTGCCCGTGCCCAGCCAAAGCTCTCGCTGCACCGAGTACCCAAACTTGCCTTCTGAATAGACTAGCCAGAGCGAGTTGATCGTTTTTAGGTCAACTGCGGGAAAACCGTCGACTTCGGTAAAGTAAATCCATTTCCTTTGAATTGCCGTCTCGCCTGCCAATTCACAGAGCTTCTCCAGCGTGAGGCGATCGGCTGCCTGAAAGTCTTGCCGAATGAGCAAATCCTGAAGGGGGGAATAGTCGATCGCCTGGGCAGACTGCAAAGGCACAACGCCTTGAGGAAAGTGAGTCTGGCAAAATTCCTTAGCTTTTGCTGTGTCGGCAGTTCGCAACAGCCGATAGGCCTTTCCTACCGTCGCAGAGGGCTGCTGAGATCGCTCTAGCAAAAATTCCATCAACGTCTCTAAGCCTGAATCGCCTGAATCAGCCAGTTGTTGAACCAATTGCAATTGGGTTTTCTCCGACTCAGTGTTGAGACGACGCAGATCAGTCACAAGGTCTGAACCGGGTAGTGGGGCGGAAGTGGGATCGGTAGTTGAGCGACTCATGTTAGCGGCTGCGGTTCATCCATCAGAACTATTCTACTCCCAGACAGATTGCAAAATGCTTTGAATGATGGCAGTCGTGGAGCTTGAAATTTCGATCGTGATCAGTTTAACGTCTCCTCCATAGTCCCAAACGTCAGGCACTTCGGGCAAAGTTTCTAAATTGTAGTCGCCACCTTTGACGTAAATGTCAGGTTGAAGGGTCTGAATTAGTTGACAGGCAGTTGTTTCAGCAAAGATTACCACGCCATCCACGGGCTTGAGCGCAGCCAGCACCTCTGCCCGCTGCATTTCTGGCACAATTGGACGGGCAGGTCGCCCTGGAGTCTGGGGTTTAATGGCTCTGATTGACTGATCGCTGTTCAAGCCAACGACGAGCGATCGCCCCAATTCCTTCGCTGCCCGCAAATAGCGCACGTGCCCTGGATGAATCAGGTCAAAGCAGCCATTGGTAAACACCAGCGGCCGCCAGTGGTCGGGGTGAAGGGCGATCGCCTGTACCAGTTCAGGCAAAGAATAAACACCAGGAATTTTCACGGCAGGTAAATCAGATGTTGTCAACGGTACTGTCGACTTAAAACAGCAGATGAAACAATAAGCACAACTAATGCCTGTGCAGTGAGGGTTGCTCAGATTATGCGGCAGGTTTCAACCCAATAATCTCTTGCCAATCCTGAAAAGGTTAAGTTGACGATATCCAAAAGTGAAATAGAAATGAGGCTTGTCTTACGTTTCGCTATCCTTGAATCGCTCTGTTGATCTCGGTCTAAATCTGAATCTAGCGGGAAATAAAAGCCTTATACCTCAGCCTAACCGCTAGCAGGGAGAGTTTTGTGCTAGAAATTTCATCCTCATTTTATATTTGCCTGCAATACTGCTCTTCAACTTTTGTTAAGTCCTAGGCTTGCACCATTATCCCTGCCCCAGAACTATCGATGGCTCCTACTTTGAAATGCTCTAATCGATTAGCAAGAGACCGCGTCGCTGGAACGTGCCTTGGACTGCTGCTGCTAATGACCCCAGCCGAAGTATTGGCTCATACAGGTCATGGTGACGAGTTCCACCAAAATCAGTCGGCTCAATCCGCAGGTGCGATCGAGGTCGATAATGCAACCGCAGAACGGATCGAGCTGAAAGTAGAGCCTGTCGCTCGTCAATCTCTAGCATTTGGTGTGCAAGCAACTGGGCAAATTGAAGCCTCTCCGAGCCGCAGAGTAGAGGTCACGAATCCTGTGGGTGGAACAGTTGTCAAGCTACTTGTAGAGCCAGGAGATACGGTTGAAGCAGGACAACCTCTGGCAGTGATTACAAGCGGTGAACTGGCAGAATTGCGCGTTACAGCGTTAGAAAATTCCGCAGAGCGACAGGGAGATGTGCAGCAGGCTCAAGCCAATTTACGCTTGGCTCAACAAAGCTACGATCGCCAGCAGCAGATTGCCCAGACTGCCATCGATCAGGCAAGAACCGAACTGAGAGTTGCTCAGGAGCAATACGATCGCGATCAAGAACTGACAGAGCAAGGAGCCATCCCCAGACGAGAGTTCTTAGAGTCAGAAGCACATTTAGCATCGGCACGACAAGCCTTAACCGAAGCCGAAAGTCGCTTAGAAGTGTTGGAGGCTCGAACCGAAGTAGAGCGTACCCAAACTGCTCTTCAAGTGGCTCAATCTCGCGCTCAACTCAGTGCAGGAACGTACAGAACTCGATTGCAACAGCTAGGAGCATCTCCTAATTCAGACGGCACGATTACTATCAAGGCTCCCATCGCAGGAACGATCGCCGATCGCGAAGTCACATTAGGGCAATCGGCTGAAGACGCAGGGGCAACCCTGATGACCATTGTGGACGATCGCACCGTCCTCGCAACTGCCAACATTTATGAAAAAGATTTGAGTCAGGTTTCTCAGGGTCAGCGAGTACGGGTGACGATATCGAGCCTTCCGGAGCAAGTCTTTGAAGGACGCATCATTACCATTGGCTCAGTTGTGGAAGGAGAGAGCCGAGTCGTGCCTGTTAAAGCAGAGCTAGACAATGGGGATGGAACACTCAAACCGGGAATGTTTGCCGAACTGGAAGTGCTCACTGATCGCACCCCAGAACCCATTGTTGTGATTCCTCAGTCAGCACTTGTTGAGGCAAATGGTCAGCAACTTGTTTTTGTCCAAAATGGCAATACATTTCAACCTGTTGAGGTAGTGCTGGGTCGGCAAGCCGGGGATTTAGTCGAAGTCAAAAGTGGATTGTTTGAAGGCGATCGCGTCGTCACTCAACGGGCCAATCAACTCTATGCTCAATCGTTGCGTGGAGGAGGTGCAACAGAGGAGGCAGTAGCAACGGAAGTTACAGAAGCCAGTGCTACAGGTGGAGCATTACCCTGGTGGGTTGTTGTGCCGGCAGGGGGATTGCTGGCGATCGGCACCTTTGCTGCAGGAGCTTTTTGGTCAAATCGGCGAAACTGCAGACAACTCCCATCGACAATCACTGCCCTGGAACATCTAGAAAATTCCCACAACGGGCATCATGCCACACCTGACAACCAGTCTGCACTGCTGCATTCGGCAGACCCACACTATCGAGATGCTGAAGTACCTGCACCGCCGCACCAGCATCATTAAGTCGCCTTCTATTTCACCAACCAATTATTTGAGAGGAATCAAACCGTGAAACTCAACAAATCTCTTGCGATCGCTCTAATTAGCCTGGGATTAGTCCTAGGAGCTTGTGCCAGTGGCGGAGAGCAAACGACAACTTCAGAGAGTCCTGCTGCTTCCCCAGAAACGTCTCCTGCTGCTGAATCCTCCAGCCCTACAACAACGGCTCAAGCTGACACCGCTCACGATACAAGTGCTTCACAAGGTGGACAGGTGGTTGAAGCAGGTCCGTATCACCTGGAACTGGTCACTCTAAAAGAATCCAGTGGCGTACATCTCGATTTCTATTTACAAAAGGGAGATACTCACGAAGCGATTCCAGATGCGACTGTAACGGGACAGGTTCAACTACCCGATGGAACACAAAAAACAGTTGAGTTTGAATACGATGCTGCGGGACAACATTACGTTGCGACCTTGCCTGATACAGCACCTGGAGAGTACAACGTTGCCGTTTTGACGGATATCAATGGTGAAAAGGTAAACGGGCGTTTCAACTTCAATCAATAGTTGGGCTAGAGAGGCGATCGCCAGTTAAACAGGAACGAATGACATGATTGAAGCAGTTGTTCAGCAGCAATATGATCACCTTGCCAAAATCTATGATCAACGTTGGCGTGGCTACGTTACAAACACTCTCAATTTCTTAAAGCAGTGGGCGCAGATTTCTCCGCAGGCGATCGTTCTTGATGTAGCGTGTGGAACAGGGGAGTTTGAGCGATTGCTGCTACAAGATCACCCAAATCAGCAGATTGTGGGAATCGATATTTCAGCAGCAATGCTAGCCATTGCCAAAAGAAAGCTCCAATCTTATTCTTCTGTTTCCTTTCATCAGGGCAGCGCAACAGCGATTCCCTCAGCTAACGAATCCTTTGATGTTGTCGTTTGTGCCAGTTCTTTCCACTATTTTGACGCTCCCTTAGATGCGCTAGCAGAAATGAACCGAGTTCTCAAACCAGGGGGCAAATTAATCATCCTAGATTGGTGCAAAGACTTTCTGCTGTGTCGCTTTTGTGATGTTGCACTGAAGGTGTTTGATCCAGCCCACAAACAGTGTTACACGCAACAAGAGTTTCACAACTTTCTCACCTCATCCCAATTCAACATTCAGGCTGCAAAGAAACTGCGATTTGGATGGGTGTGGGGATTGATGGTTGCTACCGCTATTAAAAATTAAACTGCTATGCTCAATGCCATTATCAAGTGGGCGATCGCGCGTCGGTGGCTAGTCATCTTAGGCGCAATGGTGCTAACGATTTGGATCGTTCGTACCGTGATGCAGATGCCGCTGGATGTGTTTCCCAGCTTTGCTCCACCCCAGGTCGAAATTCAAACCGAAGCGCCTGGATTAGCTCCAGAGGAAGTGGAATCTCTGGTGACGCTGCCGATTGAAAGCGCAATTAATGGCACTCCTGGCGTGACTGATGTTCGCTCTGCCTCTGCCGCTGGAATTTCGGTTGTCAAAGTCATCTTTACCTGGAATACCGACATCTACCAAGCACGACAGCTTGTAACTGAACGCTTGCAGCAGGCGCAGGACAAAATTCCTGAAAACGTTGAAACGCCTCAAATTTCTCCAATCACATCACCGATTAGCACCGTGATGATGGTTGCCTTTACAGTGGACGAGACGGTGGATGAAACAGCACCAGAGGAATCCCGCACTTCTTTAATGGAATTGCGACGAATTGCAGATTGGCAAGTTACAAATCGGCTATTGGCAGTTCCCGGTGTGTCTCAGGTCGTTGTGTATGGCGGCGAGGTACAGCAATATCAGGTGTTAGTTGAGCCCAAAAGGCTGCAAGCATTTGATGTGTCGTTGCAAGACGTGACAGAAGCCGTTGAAGCAGCGAATGTCAACGCACCTGGAGGATTCCTGACCACACCAGACAAAGAAACCCTAATTCGGGGTATTGGACGGTTAGAAACCATTGATGATTTGGGACAATCTGCGATCACGGCTCGCAATGGTACACCGATTCGGCTGTCAGATGTGGCGACGGTGCAGATTGGGGCAGCTCTTCAACGAGGCGATAGCAGTCTGAATGGCAAACCGGCTGTCGTCGTGATGGTGAACAAACAGCCGCTTGCCGATACCCCCACGGTTGCTCGTGGAATTGAGTCTGCAATGCAGGAGATTCAGGCAGGGTTGCCCCAAGATATCAAAGCGGATATCACTTTTAGTCAGGACAAATACATTGATGCGTCGATCGAAAATGTTCGAGCCGCACTGATTGAAGGCAGCATCATTGTTGCCCTGATTCTGATTCCCTTCTTGATGAACTGGCGGAATTTGCTGGTATGTCTGGTGGCACTACCACTGTCTCTGCTGATCGGTGTACTAGCGTTGAATTGGTTAGGTCAGGGACTTAACACCATGACACTAGGTGGACTAGCCGTTGCGATCGGGTCTGCTGTGGATGATGCGATCGTTGATGCAGAAAACGTCTACCGTGCTTTACGAGAAAACAAGCATTCTGCCCATCCCCGTCCAGTGTTAGAGGTCGTTCTGGAAGGGTGCCAGGAAGTTCGGGACTCCGTTTTCGGAGCGACGATCATTACCATTGTTGTTTTCTCTCCTGTGTTTGCGCTGGGCGGTGTGGAAGGCAGCATTTTTATCCCGATGGGATTGGGCTACATGGTGGCAGTGTTGGCATCCAGCGTGACTGCCCTCACCGTTACGCCTGCCTTGTGTGCGATTTTGCTGCCCTATGGTCGTTTACCAGAAACAGAACCCTGGGTTGCCCGTTTTTTCAAGCGGATCTATCAACCGTTGATCGACTTCTCCCTACGTCGTTCTAGCCTGATTCTGACCGTCGCGGCGGCGACTCTCGTTGCGGCATTGGTCATCGTACCCTCGCTAGGACGAGAGTTTTTGCCAGAGTTTCAGGAAGAAAATCTGGTCAACACGTTGATGCTCTATCCCGGTTCATCCTTGCAGGCAACCAATAGTGCCGGGTTTGCGATTCAAGATGCTCTCAAAGACGATCCTCGCTTTCGGTATGTGCAGTTGCGATCGGGACGTGCCCCCGGAGACAGTGATGCGGCTGCGGTGAATACAGCCCACCTGGATGTGGATTTAAGCGAAGAAGGGCTAAAAGACCGAGAGGGCAGTATTGAGAAACTGCGGGAAGAATTTGCCAAGCTGCCAGGCGTAGCCCCAAACATTGGTGGCTTTATTTCACATCGGATGGATGAAGTGTTGTCGGGCGTTCGTAGCGCGATCGCCGTCAAAATCTTTGGTCCTGACCTGGAGCAACTCCATGCCCTTGGACAAGAGGTAGAGCGGATCATGCAAACCGTTGAAGGAGTAGTGGATCTGCAACTGGAACCCCAAATTCCCATCGAGCAAATTCAAATTCAGTTCGATCGCGCTGCTGCGGGTCGCTATGGGCTAACCGTGGGTGAACTCTCCAATACGATCGAAACAGCACTCAACGGCAAAGTCGTTTCCCAGGTCTTAGAGCAGCAACAAACCTTCGATCTGGTGGTTTGGCTGGAACCAGAAGCCAGGAACAATCTTGATACGATCAGCAATTTACTTATTGACACCCCTACAGGGCAGAAAATCCCTTTGGCGCAGGTCGCTCAAATTCGCACAGGAACAGGACCAAATACGATCAATCGAGAGAACGTGTCTCGACTGATCGTGGTTGCCGCTAATACGGATGGGCGAGATGTGCGATCGGTGGTCAATGAAATCCGCTCGAAAGTGGCAGAGCAAGTCCAATTTCCTGCTGGATACTTTCCGAACTATGGTGGGCAGTTTGAGGCAGAGCAACGGGCAACGCAAAACATTTTGGTGTTTAGTGCGATCGCCTTTGTGGTCATCACCGTGATCATGTATCTCTCAGTGAAATCCGTCGCCTCCACTGCCATGATCATGATCAATTTGCCGTTGGCACTGGTGGGTGGAGTCTTCTCTGTTGCGTTAACAGGCGGGGTTATTTCTGTCGCTTCGTTAGTCGGATTTGTCACCCTGTTTGGTGTTGCGACGCGCAATGGCTTGTTGTTAGTCGATAACTACAACAACAAATTTGCTCAAGGAGTGCCCTTCCGACAAGCATTGGTTAAAGGCTCAATGGAGCGATTGAACGCAATTCTCATGACTGCCTTTACTTCAGCATTAGGATTACTGCCACTCGTCATTGCCGGAGGACCCGGAAAAGAAATTTTGCAGCCTCTCTCGATCGTCGTTTTAGGTGGATTGTTCACCTCCACAGCTCTGACGCTGGTTGTGCTGCCCGCTCTCTATGCCCGATTCGGTAAGATGTTAATGCCCAAATTGCATCCATCGCAATCTGTTCCACCCGTTGCCCCAGAGGAACTGACACCTCATGCGCGTTCTATTAGTTGAAGATGAGCCTGATCTGGGTGCTGCACTGGAGCGATCGCTCAAGCGCGAAAAATATGTCGTGGATTGGGTGAAGGATGGGACGGAAGCGTGGCAATTCCTAGAAAACGGCTGGAACCAATACACGGTTGCCATCTTTGACTGGCTACTTCCAGGATTGTCAGGGATTGAACTCTGCCAACGGCTTCGAGCAAAGCAAAATCCTCTTCCCATCTTGATGTTAACAGCCCGCGATCGCATGGAAGATCGCGTAATGGGACTGGATACCGGAGCCGATGATTATTTGATCAAACCCTTTGGTATAGCAGAATTATTAGCACGGCTCAGAGCATTGCAGCGGCGATCGCTTCAGATTCAACCTCCTCAACTTCAGGTTAGCAATCTCCTTCTTGATTACGCCACATCAACCGTTTCAATTTCTACAAATACAGGAAAACTGCAAAACATTCCTCTCACTGCCAAAGAATTTCAACTATTGGAATACTTTATGCAGCACCCCAACCAAATTCTTTCGCGTGACCAGATTATTAGCCGTATCTGGCAAACAGAAGCAGACTTTAACAGTAATGTAGTCGCGGCTCAAATGCGTCTACTGCGACGGAAGTTAACTGAGTATGGTTACGATCACCTAATTGAAACCGTATACGGCATGGGCTACAAGCTCAACACCTATGAAACATAGCCGAGTCTTTCATACCACTCGACTGCGCTTAGCAGGGCTATATGCCGGAACGATGGGGTTTATTCTCACCCTTTGTGCTGTAGGTTTCTACGAAGCGATGGCACATAGCCATGTCTCTGAGTTAAGCCACCGAATTGAGTCAGTAGCTGGCACACTGCATGATGGGCTAGAAGCCTCGTTGCAACAACCGGGCAAGCTAGAACCGATTGTGCAAAAGTTTATTCCATTGCTTTGTGTCGCTGGAACAACTTGTGCCTATGAATCCACAGCCGTTCACTATTTGGGGGTCTTTCAAGAACATGGATATTACATTCGATTTGTCACCCTATCTGGGCAGTTGTTAGCCAGTGCCGGTGAGATCACAACTGACTTACCTGTGCGCGTCGAAACGGAACCCTGGCAAACATTAGAAGCTTCTGACGGGACTCGCTATAAGCAATTATCTTTGCTGCTGAAAACGGTTAACCAAGATGCATGGGGATATATGCAGGTCGGGCGATCGCTCTCTGACATTGATGGACATATGGTTTGGGTTCGGTTGATTCTGCTAATTGGCTTGCCCGGTGCGATGTTTCTTGTTGTTGTTGCCAGTTGGTGGATTGCTGGACAAGCGATGCAACCCGTCTATCGGTCTTACCGTCAAATGCAGCAGTTCACCGCCGATGCTGCTCATGAACTCCGAACACCACTAGCAGCGATCCAGGCAAATTTAGAATCAATTCTCACACCCGATGCAACTGATGCGGATGCCTGGGATACGCTGCGTACTGTTGAACGCCAAAACAATCGCTTATCTGGGCTTGTTCATGATCTGTTGCTCCTCTCGCGTATGGATTTACAAGGATTTTCTGCTAAACAGGAGCCTTGTAATCTCAATGATTTAGTGAATGATTTAGTGGAAGAGTTCTCGGCACTCGCGCTTGCTTCACATATCTCACTCATTGCAGACGTTCAGACAAACACACCGATTACGGTATTCGGCAGCGAGGAGCAACTTTATCGCCTCGTTGCGAATCTCATCACGAATGCCATTCAATACACTCCTAGTGGCGGCAAGGTCATCGTTCATTTCAAGCGAGACGATCATCATGCACTGATTCAGGTCGAAGATACTGGAATCGGCATTCTACCTAAAGAACAAGCGCGTATCTTCGATCGCTTTTATCGCGTCAATAGCGATCGCTCTCGTCAAACTGGAGGAGCAGGTTTAGGTTTAGCGATCGCACAGGCAATTGTGCAATCTCATCAAGGCACAATTCAGGTACAAAGTGAAACGGGCAAAGGCAGTGTTTTTAGTATTCGTTTGCCAGCGAGGAGTAACTCCAAACAGGTTCAAGTTTTTCTTTAAGGCTTTAAAACTATGGAAACTTAAATTTTTACAGCAAGCTTCATCCAAGAATTTTTAGAACGTTAGTTAGGCGTTGTACATTTGACGAATGGTTTTCGTAGGGGCAGCTTAGGAACCAGGAAGCTTTCGTGAAGCAGTACGGGAATCAGACTCTAGAATCGGGTACTTCCCGCAACCCCCAACCCCCAATACCCGTTACCATAGAATACTGAGACTATTCACCAAATCCTCGCATGTCCACAGAAATTCAAGCAGAATTGCAAACAGCGGTTGAAAAGCGACGGAATTTCGCGATTATTTCGCACCCGGACGCGGGTAAGACGACGCTAACCGAAAAGCTGTTGCTGTACGGAGGCGCAATTCACGAGGCAGGTGCGGTCAAGGCGCGACGGGCACAGCGTCATGCCACTTCGGACTGGATGGCAATGGAGCAACAGCGGGGCATCTCCATTACCTCGACAGTGCTGCAATTTGAGTACGACGATTACTGGATTAACCTGCTCGACACGCCGGGGCACCAAGACTTTAGTGAAGACACCTACCGCACGCTGGCGGCTGCAGACAATGCGGTGATGCTGGAAGACGCGGCAAAAGGTCTAGAACCGCAGACGCGCAAACTGTTTGAGGTTTGCCGGATGCGCGGCATTCCGATTTTCACCTTCTTCAACAAGCTCGACCGACCGGGGCGCGATCCGCTGGAGCTTTTAGACGAGATTGAACAGGAATTGGGCTTACAGACTTACCCGGTGAACTGGCCGATTGGCATGGGCGATCGCTTCAAAGGCGTATTCGATCGCCGCAAACGGCAAATTCACCTGTTTGAGCGCAGCGCTCACGGTAGTCGCGAAGCCCTCGATACGGTTGTGGAATTGGGTGATCCCCGCATCGAAGACCTGCTTGACCAGGATTTGTACTACCAGCTCAAGGAAGACCTGGAACTGCTGGAAGGTGTTGGCACTGAGCTGGACCTGGATCTGGTGCATCAGGGAAAAATGACCCCAGTTTTCTTTGGCAGCGCCATGACCAACTTTGGCGTAGAGCCGTTTTTGGATGCGTTTCTGGACTATGCGCTCAAGCCTGGGGCGCGGCGCAGCACCCAGGGAGACATCGACCCAACCCATCCAGAGTTTTCTGGATTCGTGTTTAAGCTACAGGCGAACATGGACCCAAAGCATCGCGATCGCGTTGCCTTTATCCGCGTCTGCTCTGGCAAATTTGAGAAAGACATGGTGGTGAGCCATGCCCGTTCTGGTAAGACCGTGCGCCTTTCGCACCCGCAAAAGCTGTTTGGGCAGGGGCGCGAGTCGATGACCGAAGCCTTCCCTGGTGATGTGATTGGTTTGAACAATCCTGGCGTATTTGCGATCGGTGACACGATCTACAATGGTCAAAAGCTGGAATATGAAGGCATTCCCTGCTTTTCGCCAGAACTGTTTGCCTATTTGAGAAATCCTAACCCTTCCAAGTTCAAGCAGTTTCGCAAGGGTGTAACGGAGCTACGCGAAGAAGGTGCAGTGCAAATCATGTACTCGGCGGACGAAGCCAAACGTGACCCAATCTTGGCAGCGGTAGGGCAACTGCAATTTGAAGTCGTCCAGTTTCGCCTACAGAATGAGTATGGTGTAGAAACCACGATAGAACTGTTGCCATACAGCGTTGCCCGTTGGGTGGATGGTGGTTGGGAGGCGCTGCAAAAAGTCGGTCGCCTATTCAACACGGTGACAGTAAAAGACAGTTGGGGTCGTCCGGTGCTGCTGTTCCGCAATGAGTGGAACTGTCAGCAGGTTGAGGGTGAACATCCGGAGTTGAAGCTGAATGCGATCGCCCCCGTCGTAGCAGGACAAGAACCAGAATCCTTGTAGATGTGGCAATCTAAATAAATTATGAGAGGCGCACCCTTCAGGGTGCGCCTCTCATAATTTATTCTTACAACTAGGCTCTTGAAGAATGGTTAGTGTTTTTAACCAAATGGATAAAGCAGACAATGCTCGATACATCGCTGCAATTGTAGTTAAAACCTTTGAAAGAAAAGGCTGGAGCAACCTGATGTAAGGGCGATCGCCAACTCTAAATCTTTTCTAACTGACACCAACTCTCTTTAAGGTTATACAGTTTGGAGCCTACCCCACATACACGGGTAAGCTCCAAACTGTGTAACTTCATGCAGAAACGATATCAGCTCCAGACTTTTTCTGACTTTTTCTGGCTGGCAATCTTGGAATCACTATTTATTCTAGTGATAGGTAAAGACAACTTATTTCGCTGTGTCAAACAATTATCACTTGTAATGATGATGTCTGACCGACTCCTTAAATAGAGTGCAGACATCATTATCTTTATCATTCAGGAGAAATTGTTCGTCAGCTTGAATACGTTCAAAACCCTATTTTTGAGAAACTTCTATCATGATTAATCACATCTCACTTGCAGTCCATAATCCCTCTCACGTTGCTGAAGTCGTTGCAGAATTATGGCAGGGACAAGCGGTTCCATTCCCCAATCACCCTGGCTATTACATTACCTTTGCGATGGATTCCTTTGGTAGTTTGATTGAGTTTTTACCCAAAAAGACTGTTCTCCAGCCGAATTCAGTTGGTAAAGGTGTACAGTTCGCTGATCTGTCCTCCGAGGTGCCAGTTCACACTGCAACCCATGCAAACCTTATGGTGCCAATCAGTGAGGCGCAAATTTATGCGATCGCCGAACGAGAAGGCTGGCGTGCCGTTCGGTGCAAGCGATCTGACGATTTTGAACTCATTGAATTTTGGGTGGAAAACGAAGTTTTGTTGGAGCTACTGCCGCCAACTATGAGTGAGCAATACCTGACTGCAACCCGTCCAGAAAACTTGCAGGCTATCCTCGCCGCTAAATAGAGTGTCTCAGCAATTCGTTGAAAATTGGAATCACATTTATGGACTTTTCCCACTGGTTGTTATTGTTTTGTACATTACTCGCCTTCTACAACCTCGGTATCATCTGGTTTGGGCAAATTGTAGTTTATCCTCTCTTTGCTAAAGTCGGTGCAGAGGAATATATCACTTATCACACATTTTACTCAAGCCAAATACCACTTCCGGTGATTCTTCCAGGATTCGCTCACTTTCTGTTACCGATCGCCCTAATTTTCTATCGTCCTGAGCCTGTATCACTGGGACTTGCTCTGGCTAATGCCGCTTGTGGACTATTATCCCTTGTTGTAACAGTGGCATTAGAAATACCGCGTCATAATCGCCTGGAAAAAGGTGGCAAACAGGAAGACGTGATCCGAGAATTGATTCGCTACAACTGGCCCCGCACCTTTAGCATCATGGGTTCTGCCTTTCTCACACTCATGATGCTGATGCAAGCATTCTCACCCACTATTTAGTTGATTGTTTAATTCAACGGAGTAACTTTCATGATCCACCATATTTCGATCGATGCTCACGATTCACTACGGGTTGCTAGTGTTCTTGCAGAAATCTGGAATGGCAAAGCCTATCAATTCTTTTATCCCAACAGTTATCACGTGATGCCCTGCGATCGCTATGGTACTGGTATCGTAGTGTTCCCAAAAGGAACGGTATGGGTTCCCGGTGCTGATACTCAGTCAGCTCACCTGCTCCCCGCTGTATCTACTGACTTAGTCACCGACTTAGTCACTGACTTAGTTGCAGTTCATGCTGCGATCTCAGTTCCTACAACCCAGCAGCAGATTGAGCAGATTGGACAACGGGAAGGATGGCGTGTTTTGACTCGTGAGCAGGGAGATGGTCCTTTCCGGCTAGTCGAGTTTTGGGTAGAGAATCGCATCCTGTTTGAGTTTTTGCCACCAGGGTTTGAACCCCAATATTTGCAAACGATGCAACCCGAAGTGATTGAGCAAATTTTAGGTCAGCCGATTCAACCTGTGGCAGTTTAGGAATGAGGGGAGCGATCGCCACATTCCCTAGCCCAACTTTCAAACAACAATTATCCAACCCTCAATCAAAAGGGGCTTCTTCCATGACTGAAATTGAACTTTATAGCGCGGCTCTATGCCCGTTTGCCCATCGAACACGCTTGGCTCTAATCGAAAAAGGATTGCCGTTTAAGCTAATCGAGATCGACTTGCGCAATAAACCTGAAAACTTCAAGGAAATTTCTCCTTATGGTAAGGTGCCTGTACTCAAGCATGGTAAGAATCGCGTCTGGGAATCTGCCATCATTAACGAGTATTTGGAGGAAACCTTTCCAGAGCGTCCTTTGTTACCCCAAGCACCGATTCAGCGCGCCCAAGCAAGGATTTGGATTAATTTTGCCGATACCCGATTGTTTGCTACTACTGGCAAAGTACTATATACCCATGCTTCGCAACCGCCAACAGAAGCACTACAGGAACTCACTAAGCACCTACAGTTTATTGAAGCTGGACTACAAACAATGGCATCGACAGGACCTTACTGGCTAGGGTCAGAGGTGAGTTTGGTTGATTTGACTTATTATCCCTGGTTTGAGCAATGGACTGTGCTGGAACAGTACCGAGGATTTGAATTTCCTACGGGACTCGATCGCTTAAAGCAATGGTGGAAAGCTATTGCCGCTCGTGACTCGGTACGAGCGATCGCCCAGCCCCAAAACTTCTACATTGAACGTTATGCTCAGTTTGAAGCCACCAAGGTTGGGTAGTAATCCTAGTAGGTAGAGGCGGTTCGCGAACCGCCCCTACAACAACAATCTATTTAGATGGCTCTATTTCAGGTTGCCCCATTAATGTCTGAACGGCGGTTGTTATTTCAGGCATTGCTAGTGCTAAAGAGGCAAAGGAGCAGAGGGTTGCAACTTGGCAATACTCACAAAAAGCTTTGTTTTCACTCCATTCTTCACGCGCTAACTCAGCCGATGCGATCGCATCAACCAAAATTTTGGCACCCATCGCGATCGGTATAAGCGGATTTTCTTTGGCACGGTTTTCGCCACCAGTTGTAGCTAACCAAGCTGTGATGCCGTAGTTAATCATCATGAGTGGACCGTCGGGAGTGTTTAGCCGGCTGTAGGCATAGTTAGAAGCATCAACGCGATCGGAATCTACAAATGGAATGGGCAGATCGGGGAGTTCTTTCAGTACGCCACTCTGATAGAGGGTGACGATTTGGGCCATTGTTCCTCCCAGCATTGAGAGTCCAACAATCCAGCGACGGCGTTCTAGATCGGGACTGGTGCCTTCGCGAAGCTCTTTACTAAGCTGTTGTGGTTCCATGATTTACTTTGCTTTGTGAGTGATAAGTTTGCTTGTGTTGGAGGAAAGGGAGATGCGTTACGCTGTCGGTAACGCATCCTACGCAGCACTTCGATGTTTAATCGATCAGGTGAAATCCGCTAGAGGCGATGACACCTGCGATCGCCGCTGTTGCGACAGAGGTAATGGCAGTACCAAACACCCACCAGGCGGCAGCAGCCGTTGTTTTTTGGACTTCTTCTGCCTGTTCTTTTGCCTGATGTTTGAGAGCACTGATTCGCTCTTGAACTTTTGTTTGCACTTGTTCAGCCCGGCTCAGTGCGCTATCTCGTGCCGCCTCAATCTGGTCAACAATCTTGTTAGCCTTTTCCTCAGAGATATCTCGTCGGGAACTGAGCAGAGCAACCAGTGTGTCGCGATCAAACTGGCTGAGGCGATCGCGCAGTGCTTCTAGTCCTGCTTCGGGGTCGTCAAACAATTTGCGAATATCGCGCTGGATTCCCTCATAGTTGAGCTCTGGCTGCTCTAGTGAGTTGAGATAATTTCGAGTGTTATCAGAAACATCACGAGATACATCCTGAACGCAATCGCGGGCACGATTGACGAGTTCACGCGGAGAACGAGCGATCCCTCGCACTCCATTCAGGACTTGATCAATCCTTCTATTAATTTGCTCTTCACTCACTCCTTGCTGCTGGCTGAGCAGTCTCACCAATGTCTCTCGATCAAAGTGAGAAAGCCAGGTTCTTAAGGCTGAAATTCCTGCCTGTGGGTCGTCCAAAAGCTGCTGTAGCTGCTGCTGTAGCTGTTCTGGGTCGAGTTCTCCTAAACCTGTATTTTGCGAAACGCCGCGCAAGTAATCTGCAAGTTGATGAGTAATGTGATCAACCTGTTTTCTTGCTTGCTCAGTTAGCGCTTGTGGAGCGTGTAGAATGCCATCTCGAATGGTTTCAATCTGATCAACCAGTTGATTGACCTGTTGCGGATTCAGGTCTTGCCGCTGAGAAAGGATCTGCTCTAACGAACTGCGATTAAGCTGTCTCAGTCCGGTTCGCAGGGCTAGCAAACCACCACCAGGAGATTCCAGTAACATCTGGAACGTTTGCTGAATGGACTCAGGCGACAACTCTGCTGAATTAGTTTCTCGCAGATAGGACTCAACCTGTTGACGAAACTCACCAGCTTGCGCTTGCAACTGATTCCAGGTTTCCTGGGATTGATTTAAGAAGCGATCGCGTGCCCCTTCCAGGTCATTTAGAATCTGTTCAGTTTCGTCTGGATTCAGATCTTGCCGATTTGCTAACAACAGTTGTGTTAGCGTATCTCGGTCAAACTGAAGCAGCCGATTGCCAAGCATTTCATAAGTTACATCTGGATCTGCCAACAGTGCTGTAAAGTCCTGTTGAATCTGATCTGAATTCAGCGCTTCCTTCGGAGCAGAACTGAGATAGGTTTCAACCTGATGGCGCAATGCTTGCGATCGCTCCTGTTCTTCTGCTACCTGAACCTGATCCAAAACTTCTCGACGAATTAGTTCTAGCCCATCAGCGATGCTATTAATTTGCTCAGGATTTAGCTCTTCTCGACGATTCAACACTTCCACAAAGTAAGGGCGGTTGAGCTGAGCAAGCTGTTGATGCACCAGTTCTGCATCTGCCTCTGGATCAAACAACACTTCTCGGAAACCGCGATCGAGGCTGTCCGGCTGGAGATACCAGGTTGGAGAATGGAGCAAGTAGTGTTCCACATCTGACCGAATCACCAGGGAAGGGGTGGATTGAGTCACTTGAGCAGCTACCTGCTGAGCCTGATTACCCACCTGCTGACTAAGAGAACTCAGCGACTTTTTCAAGGCTTCAGAACTCAGACCCGAAACACCACCTCGTCCCGTCAGCATTGTTACCAACGCACTCATTCCCAGTTCTAAAGTGCGTTCCCGTAAGCCTACACCTTGCTGAGCACCTTGCTGAGTTTCAGGTTGCTCATTTCTATGAGACTGTTGCTCAGAGGTTGATTCATCACTCTGGTGTCCATTGCCGTTTTCGGCAGGTTTGAGTCCTAGAATCTGTGTCAGGCGATCGCGCAACTTACCTGATGCCAAATCTTCTGAGCTTGCCGATTGGATTAAATCAACTAATTCTGAACTTGCACCGGATAACAAACCTGAGCCACCTAATAAACTCAATGCCTGATTGGGTGGGTTCTTCAGATTGGGCTGAGGTAGCTGTAGTGTCGAGATATAGTTCTCCAAGTTTTCGCGTAGCTGATTGGAAGACAAGGTCGATCGCAACTCCTTACTAACGGCATCGACCGAGGCTTGTACCGTATTGGTGATCTGGCTACTCGCTGCCTGACCACTCAAGGCAGTCGCCACAGTTGCCATTACACCCTGTACACCAGCACTGGCAGTGTTTCCCACGGTTCCTAAGAGAGAGGCGATCGCCTGCGAACTCAACCACAGCAGCAGTAAAAAGTAGACCGACCAGATCACCACTGCAACGATCGCCCCTAACCCTGCTTGATGAATTAACGTCAGCTTCACCGCTAAAAAGCAGGCAGCAAACAGAGCTGTATTGACAATAAAAACTGTGGCGCTGCCAACCTTTGCTTCAACTTTGCGAATCTTCTTTCCCCAACTTTTCTGATCGTCATCTGTATCCGCTGGATTGATGCCAGCAGAAATTCCAGCCGCAATAGAGAGGTTGCTGAGCAAAAATTGAAAGGCAAACGCCATGACCACGCCTGCAATCAGGGCAATGAAAAACTGTGATCCTGAAAGAAATGTGAGCGCCGAGTACTCATCTGGAGTAACCACCTGTGCTAAAGACAGGTTAACGATTAAATGAGTGATTTCAGATTGTTGAAACATAAGTTGAAACACAAGTCATCCGTCACATCAAGAACTATCGGTCGTCAACTCATAACCAATAGCCATTGACCCGCAACCAATGACCAATGACCTCTTTCATAGCTTGTTATGCTTCTCATCCTAGTCAGGCGTTTTATAGTTGCGGTCTGTCTGTAGTTTCAGGCAGTTATCCCGCCAAAGAGTGAGACTGCACTACGCTCGAAAGTAGTGACGAGCACAACATGGCAGAGGCAGTAAAATAACCATTTTTGTAGAGGTGTTTTGTGGACCAGGGGCGATCGCAATAGCTCAAAAATCTATAGCAGCATGGCTGCTGTATCTGTAGGGCTGGTTTTGACTCCTGAGACTGGCTTTCGGAAAATGCGATCGCTGCTTCAGGTTGCACCTCCTGATCCCATTCCATCATCAATTGCTCAGCCTTAGCTTTGTATGTTGTTATAGGCTGAAGTCAGGAGAGTTATCGTTATCGCTATGCCAGAGAAAACCGCCAGCGTTTACCAGCCCCCTGTTGCCAATTTGCTTAGCTATGGGGAACTCAAACCAGCCAATCAGCCCTGGGCAGATTATGTGGCAGACCTCGGATTAACCGAAACCCACATTGCTGAGCTGATTCGGATGATGACAGATGCTGAGCTTTGGGAGAGCGACTTTGAGGGTTTCGAGTCTTGGGGTGTTGCTCATGCTTGGCGAGCATTGGCGCAGCTTAAGGCAGTAGAGGCGATCGCCCCTTTTCTATCTTTATTAGAGAAATATGAGGATGACGATTGGCTACACGCTGATGCACCCAAAGTATTTGAACTCATGGGTGAAGCGGCATTACCTAAGTTAACGGAATCTTTAGCCGATGCTTCATATCAGGAGTGGACTCGCTTTGCGATCGCCGAAGGGATCGGGCATATTGCGGAACATTATCCCGAATGCCGGGAGAACTGTATTGATGTGTTGGTTAAACAACTCGAACAGTATGCTGATAACGGGCAATCCTTGAACGGTATGCTGGTGTCGGCATTGATCAAGTTAAAGGCAGTAGAGGCAGCTCCTTTGATGGAGCAGGTTTACGCAGACAAAAAGATTGATGATATGGTGGCAGGCACTTGGGCAAGAGTTCAGGTTGATTTGGGGCTGAAGTCAAAAGCAGATTTCTCAGAAGAAGACTTTCGCCCTCAATTTGTCAAAAATATCCATGCGGCTGCCTTGATTCGGAATCCTGAATATGACTCCTATGAAGATTCAGGTCCATTCAGAGCCCCTGCAAATTGGGGAGTTCCATCAGAAGCACCTGCTAAATTCGGTGAGGGATTTTTAGAAGTGCTAAAACTAAGCGCTAAACCAGTTCAGGGATTTGGGCAGGCAAAATCTAACAAAAAAGGTAAAAAGAAAAAGTAGCTTATTCGGTTATGAATACGGCTGATTTTTTATTTCAACAGATTGCTATAGCCCCAATTGGAGGAGGTCTAGCGACAGAAATATCTGATTGAATGAGGCAGGTTTTGCAACTTCAACAGAGGGAATGTGATGAAAGCCAACAATCGCAGGTTTTGTCTGGGTGCGATCGGTCTAGTTGGGTTTGCCGGAATAAGTGTAGCGCTGGTGACCCCAGCGATCGCCCACTCTCCCCAACCCGATCACTATTCTGAGATTACACTTCAGTCTGAAATACAAGTAGCTCAGTCTAGCAATGACATTGTTGATGTAGCTACAGCTAGCGGCTCGTTTAGCACCTTAATAGGATTGCTGACAGAACTGGGCATGGCAGAAGATTTAAGAGGCTACGGACGATTCACTGTGTTTGCGCCCACCGATGCTGCCTTTGAGGCAATTCCTGATGACGTTTTGCAAGCATTGGCAGGCGATCGCGAACTGTTGGCACAGGTTTTGACTTATCACGTTGTGGCGGAAAGAGAGCCTTATTATATGGATGACTTCTCTGGCTCACAGTCACTTAGAACGTTGGAACGCAGCGAAATCACCGTGAGCAGAAGAGGACGCAGCCTTTCAGTGAACGGCGTTGATGTCATTGAGGCAAATATTGAAGCTTCCAATGGAGTCATCCACGTCATTGATCAGGTATTGATTCCTGCAAGTGTGTTGTCACAAATTCGATAAGCCGACCACTCATTTGAGGATCGTGATTGAGATGCCAGATATCAGTGAAGTTTCTTACGCCAATATCGAAAAGGCTTCCAGTTGTTTGCAGGGCACAGCCAATAAAACTCCCGTGCTAACTTCTAGAACAGTTAACCAACTTACCGGAAATCAGGTTTTCTTTAAGTGCGAAAACTTCCAGCGGACGGGTTCTTTCAAGTTTCGGGGAGCCTACACTGCTCTGTCGCAGCTTCCCGCAGAGCAACAGCAGCGAGGGGTTCTAGCCTACTCATCTGGCAATCATGCTCAAGCGATCGCCCTCTCTGGCAAACTTCTGGGAATTCCCACAACTATCGTGATGCCTCAGGATGCTCCTGCCGTGAAGCAAGCTGCTACTCGTGGCTATGGCGCAGAAGTGATTCTCTACGACCGAAATGAAACAACACGAGAGGCACTGTCTCAACAAATAGCAGGCGATCGCCAACTCACCATCATCCCTCCCTTTGACCATCCTCACGTTGTTGCTGGACAGGGCACTGCCACCAAAGAATTGCTTGAAACCGTTAGCGAACTGGATCTGCTACTGGTCTGCTGTGGGGGAGGTGGCTTGCTGTCGGGATCGGCGATCGCGGCTCATACCCTCTCTCCCAACTGTCGAGTGATTGGGGTTGAACCAGCCTTGGGCGACGATGCCGTCCGTTCCTTTCACAGCAAAACCTTGCAAACTGTTCACAACCCCGCCACGATCGCGGACGGAGCAAGAACTCCTTCCCTCGGCAAAATTACCTTTCCGTTAGTGATGCGCTACGTTCACGATATCGTTTCTGTGCCTGACGAAGCGCTCCTACGAACTATGTTTTTCCTTTGGGAACGGCTCAAAATCGTCATCGAACCCACCGGAGCCTTAGCCACCACTGCTCTGTTAGAAGGCATTGTCAAAGCAAAAGATTCTCGTATTGGCGTAATTATCAGCGGTGGCAATGTCGATCTTCAGCAGATTAGCGAATTGCAGCGGCTTTCAAAAGGATGAGTGCCCCCTGACTCCCTACACCGTCGTCGATGCTGTCTCCAGCCAGTCAAAAATTTTGTCGAGCTGCTCTAGCGTCACTAGCCCATATTGCCACAGCACCATTGGCAACAGGTTAGGAATTTCCTCGTCGTGGCGCAGCGCGATCGCAATTCCATTCGCAGGAATTGCCAACTCTTCCTGGAGGAACTGAATCAATCGGTTTCGCAACGTCGGTTTCATCGCTTTAGCTCGACTCCCTGAGTCGGAGTGCAGGATGCTATCAGATTAAATGGGGTAAGGGTGATCGCACCTCCCTCCTCCGTCTCATCTGATCGGGTGATTGAGCAGAATTTCTAAACCTTTTTGCCCCTCAACTATTCCCAGAGCTTAGTCCGTAGGTGTGAAAACAGTGTGACAGCTCTGAGACAAATCTGCTGTTTCTCTTACTGCAATATGGCTTTGCGGCGACAGTGTGTGTCTTTCAAGTGTCATCGCTTAAGGGACACTTGAACAAAGTGTCACGCGATCGCCATTCTCCCCGTAGCAGGGTTCTATATTAGTAACTGTGAGGAGTGAACTGAATGACGAAGCCCCTGGAGTCGAAACATGGCAAGACGTCCGGGGGCTTTTTCAATGGAAAGCGATCGCGTGAATGTCCGAAACTTGCTGTTGCTTCTGGTCGTTCCTGGAGTTGCCAGCTTTGGTCTGGGGGCTTGGTGGGGCGTTAACGATTTTATAGCTTTGACGGAAGCAAACCAGCAGTTCGATCGGCTGGTTCGTCAATCAGCTACTCAGGAAGAATTGTTTGTCGCAGCGCATCGAGAAAACACTCATCGAATCAATGTCGGGTTTGACGGCACCTGGATGCTGTTAGGCGGCATTTGGGCTGGAATTGGTATCGCTGCGATGGGGCGATCGCGTTAAACGATATGAATTAGGCGCAAATGTAAGCCTACAATCTGAATAGGGACCTGAAAAGCTGTCAGATCCTCTAGAGGTGTAGGTCATGGTTACTCAAGTCACGTCCCAAGATTGGCGACCGATCATTAAAGCCTTTGAGCAGGCGATCGGTAAAAGCGGCGTAATTCAGAAGCGTGAAGAACTGCTGGTCTACGAATGTGACGGGCTAACCAGCTATCGCCAGCGCCCTGCCGTGGTCGTCCTGCCTCGCACCACCGAGCAAGTCGCCGCCGCCGTAAAAATTTGCACTCAGTACAACGTTCCCTTCATTGCGCGAGGTGCTGGCACAGGACTATCAGGTGGTGCTCTGCCCATCGAAAACTGCGTCCTCATCGTCACCGCCCTGATGCGCCAAATTCTCGACATCGACCTGGAAAACCAGCGCGTTGTCGTTCAACCCGGTGTGATCAACAACTGGGTGACGCAGGCAGTTAGCGGCTCCGGCTTTTACTACGCCCCCGATCCCTCCAGCCAAATTGTCTGCTCGATTGGCGGCAACGTTGCTGAAAATTCTGGTGGCGTTCACTGCCTCAAATATGGCGTTACGACCAACCATGTACTGGGACTCAAAGTTGTCCTGCCTGACGGCTCCATCATCGATACGGGCAGCAAAATTCCTGAAATGCCGGGGTATGACCTGACAGGACTATTCGTTGGCTCCGAAGGCACACTAGGCATCGCCACCGAAATTACCCTGAGAATTCTCAAAGCACCCGAAGCCATTCACGTCTTGCTAGCAGACTTCACCAGTGTTGAAGCTGCTGGACAAGCCGTTTCGGACATCATCAGCGCCGGAATTATTCCCGCTGGGATGGAGATGATGGACAACTTCAGCATCAACGCGGTAGAAGATGTCGTCGCCACAAACTGCTATCCCCGCGATGCCGAAGCGATTCTGTTAATCGAAATAGATGGGTTAGAGGTAGAAGTCGCTGCAAACAGTGAACGAGTCGAAGCTATCTGCCGCCACAACGGAGCTCGCAGCATTCGCACTGCCACTGACCCAGCAGAACGCCTAACGCTGTGGAAAGGGCGCAAAGCCGCTTTCGCTGCGATGGGTAAAATCAGCCCTGATTATTACGTTCAGGATGGCGTAATTCCGCGCACCAAATTGCAGTATGTGCTCAAGCGAATTGAGGAGTTGAGCGAGAAACATGGTTACAAGGTGGCAAACGTGTTTCATGCGGGCGACGGCAATCTACATCCGCTAATTCTTTACAACAACTCAATCCCCGGTCAGCTAGAAACGGTAGAAGAATTGGGCGGCGATATTCTTAAACTTTGTGTAGAAGTCGGCGGCAGCATCTCTGGAGAACACGGTATTGGAGCCGACAAGCGGTGCTATATGCCGAATATGTTCAGCGCGACCGATCTAGAAACAATGCAGTGGGTACGTCAAGTATTCAACCCGCAAGGACTGGCAAACCCTGAGAAAATCTTCCCCACTCCTCGCACCTGTGGCGAAGCGGCAAGAGTACAGGCGCAGGGGCAGTTTCCAGATGTAGAAAGATTCTAGTTAAGGGGTCTCTCCTACACTGCTGTAACACAACCTATGTTGGCTGAGAATTTTCACATAGGGCTAGTTGCGATCGCCTCTTTATGCTCAACCTGATGAATAAAATCAAGCACAATCGATGTAAATTTTTCAGGATACCAGAGTCCCCATTCATGAAAACCTTCTTCTACAACAGTGAGGCTGGCATCTGGAATCGTTGCAGCCATCTCTCGGGCTCCATCAAGTGGTGTAGTTAAGTCTTTCTCCGACCACAACAACAGACAAGGCGCTTGAACTTTCGGCAACAGATGTTTGAGATCTCCGTGTAATGAAAGGAGTAATGCTTGAATTACGTTGCCTGTATTGAACAGAAGATTGTGTGAAAAGACTTGAGGAATGTCAAACAGTTTCAATTCTAGCTTTGGCAGAAGGAACTGAGCGGTCATTTCAAAAGCTCTACGCGGTATGATTTCTAGGATAGATACAGAGGGAACACCTGTGCTATCCACAAGAACCAAACTTTTTACCCGATTGGGAATAAGAGTAGATAAAGTAATTGAAATTCCTCCTCCAAGTGAGTGTCCTACTAAATGCACTTGTTGAAGATTTAGGGCGTCAAGAAACGAAAGCAGCAATTGAGCGTAGCTGTCATAATCTGGAATAAGCTTTGAATAGGATGAGCGGGCAAAACTAGGCAGGTCAGGAGCTATCACGGCGTGTTGCTGCGCCAGCAGTTGTAGAATTTCGTGATAAGGCTCAGCGGAGATTCCCCAACCGTGCAAAAACACGATGGGTGTTGAATTCGACTTTAACCCACCTTGTGTATAGGAAATTCTGCAATCATTCAAATCAACGTGATGATTGCTCAGTAGAGATTGTGACGTTGAAGCCTGGTTGAACATGTGCTGCTCGTTACTCACCGACTTCAAAATCGTAACAACTGTTAATACTTATGGAGACTCTCTAAAGAAATATAAGCGTTACTGCTGATAGCAATATTCTTGCAGGAAGGCGATCGCACTAATCTAAGAATCCACCCGTCACATCAACCAGTGAGCCGTGAAATGCAGTTGCGTCATCAGATGCTAAAAACATTACTGCCCGGGACATTTCTTCTACCGTATTAGTGCGTCCAATTGGAATTGCTCTTGATCCTTCTTCAAACGAGATACCACGCTGTTCTCTTGCAAAGCGCAACATTGGTGTATCTACGCCTCCAGGAGAAATGGAGGTGATCCGAATGTTGTCTCTGGCATATTCTAAGGCTGCTACTTTTGTGAGTCCCAGCAAAGCATGTTTGCTCACGCTGTAAGGACCAATTTCTGTGAACCCTTTGTGACCTGAAACTGAAGCGGTGTTAATAATACATCCGCCGCCCTGCTCCAGCATGTAAGGAATTTCGTATTTGAGTGAGTAGAATACCCCAACCGCATTTGTATTCAGCGTATCTAAGAAATCTGCGGTTGACTGTTCATGCAACCTAACGAGTTCTGGATTCACAATGCCTGCGTTATTAAATGCAATATCCAAACGGTCGTAGGTTTGGACACAGCTATCAACAAAGGCTTTAACTTCTTCCTCACGTCTCACGTCAGCCCGCATGTAGGTTGCCTCACCACCAAACTCCCTGATGCGGGTTTCAACCTGGGTTCCTAGATTCTCACGCCGACCACAAAAGAAGACTTTGGCACCTTCTTTAGCAAAGGCATAGGCAGTTCCTTCACCGATTCCTGATGTAGCTCCCGTAATTAACACAACCTTGCCTGCAAACCTACCGTTAGGGTTGGTAGCTGATGCAGGTTCAGGTGGGGTTTGTGTGTTTGCCTGAGCTTTTCCGCTCACCACTGCTGTTGTCACCCAGCAATGGCAGCACCACCGATTACTATCTGTCGGCGAGTCAGTCCTTCTGTGGATTTTGGGTGGCGATCGCCTGCATTAATATCAGAATTCACAAACTGGTTTGCCATTTTTACAAGATATCCAAGCTTTTCTAAACTTTCCCTTTCGCAGGATACTCAATCTAATCAGACCTGTCTTGTAGATTTTTGCGATCTTGTAAACGATATTGCCCTGGTGTGGTTTGAACGAAACGCTTAAAGTGGTGGGTCAGGTGGCTCTGATCGACAAACCCTGTATCGGTCGCAACTTGCTGAAGTGAAATTCCTTGGGAAATCAGAATCTTGGCACGGTTGATCCGAATTTGAGACTGATATTGTTTTAGAGAGATACCAACCTCAGCCTTAAACACGCGACTGAGGTAATACGAACTTAAACCTGCAATTTCTGCTAAACGATTGAGGGTGACATTTTCCCCATACTGGTTTTGTAGATATTCGCGCACTCGCTGGGTAGCTTTCCGTTCGCTGCCGGTCGGTCTTAACTCCACTGCAGCATTAGTATGATTGACAACTAATTGCGCTATCAACGATTGCAGCAACGAATCCTGTTCTAATCTTGAAGTCAGCCCTTGTGTCGCTTTATGAAACTCTAAATAGTGCTGTGCAAGCTCGACATTCAGAATAATGGGCTCTGCGAAAAAGGGGGTGTTTATTTCCTTTTCTGCCACGTCTGAAGCGATCGACGTGGCAGCATTAGAGCTGATGTACAACATTCGAAATGTAGCAGCAGTCTGACGATCTTCGATGTCACGCCCTGTGTGCATTTCTCCTGGATGGATCACGCTAAGACTATTGGTAGGCACCCAATAGTGAGTGCCTCGATAGTAATACTCGCCAGGACAGTCAAGACTCAAGCAAAACTGGTATTCGTCGTGACAGTGTTCCGGCAACCACTCTGGAGGACACGGAGCATAGCGATAAAACTCTAGAAGAATATCTTCAAACAACCACCCTTTAATCGTATGTTGCATTGAATTATGCGCTCGCTCCTACATATCCTGGAAGGACTCTGTCTTTGAATGCTGACAACTGAGCTTGCTGTGATTGTCCCATAGCCAATTCAGCAAGCTACTTACTATTAGGCAGGGACTTCCTGTATAACACGCCTGTTCAGGTGGTTGGGTAGACAATCGAGATTCAAATTAGGGTAGGGTGCATTGCGGATAAGCAAACGCACTAGTTCATCATGTTTGAATATTCAACAATTATCCTGGTTATGACTACACATAATTAAAGGTGCGTCATGACGCACCCTACAAGATAGCGATCGCACTGTTCCGGTTTAGCGATTTATTAGCTTATATGAACTACTATTGGTCATTTGGATTAATAACATAACAGCCAATTCGCGTTGGATGGTCTTCAACAAGCATCCCAGCTTCTACTTTTCTTAATAGCCATAATATTAAAACATCTCCACCCGCTACCAGCGTAAAAAATAAGCCAAAGGACAGGAACAAACTATTACTTGTCAATATTCCCAAAAATGCAGGTAATAGACCTAAGAGTACTCCCGGCATAGCTACTCCTAGCTTATAAGCTCCTACGTCCATCGGCTCTTTACAATGGGCGTATAGCATGAGTGCTTTCCAGTTGACACCATACTTGATTGCACTTGAAGGCTTATTTCCCAAAAACCTCCAAGTCAATCCGTGAATCAATTCATGTACGATAAGCCCTGCAAAATAACCCATAAGGCAAAGAATAGGATGCCTAGAGAGGTCACTAATTCCAACGAGAAAATGCTGCCATCCCCACCTATAAATATAGATTGCAAACAGCACTACTACAAACGGCAAAGCAGAAATTAGGACATAACGGTTACCCTGGCTCATTGAAACTGACATATCTTTTTTCATATCTTTCTTGTTGCTAAATGTCGACAAGTAACTTTGCAATTACGTCTCAATTCGAAACTTAAGCTGGCTAACGTCTGGTCGGGCGTAGATTTCTAGGGTGTGATTCATAGCCACGGCGAAACTACGCCCCGTGTCAGAAAACCCGTACGCCCGAATCTCGTAGTCCTCCGCCACCTTAACGCACCCCGCTGAATGAGACTCAATGTACACCGATTGATGCGGAGGCGAAAGGACAACGCCGGTAATCGGCCAATCCGGTGCGACCAACTCTAAGCTCTATCTGTCAGACGTGCAGCGCGGTAGCCCGCCGCCATGTAGCCCGGACAAACGCACGAGTTGCCTCTCGATAGCACCGATGCCGTAGGCTACTAAGCGGACATCATCATACCAATCAACGGCGCTGGCAGGCTCGGCATAATCCCTATCCGTTCGCTCACCGCTCAGGCAGTCGAACAGACCTCTACCTTGAGAAGAAACCACAAGCAGCCAGTCCGAGCCTTCAGCGTACCCAACCTCTGTGAGTCCATTAACGGCATGAGTGGATACACGCTCCCAAGGTTCAGGAGGGGGCTGCACCTTGAGAGCGCGTAACCTGCCATTTAACTGGCGAGTATGGTCGTTCATAAATGGAAAGCCGCTTAATGTTCCCGTTCACCCGCCGCTAGTAACTTTTTGGCACAACCATAACCTTGATATAGTCGGCGTGCAAAGGGATGTTAGCCCTCTGCTCAGAGCATAAACCTCAGCTTAACTCCCTGTAGTTTGACTGTATCAAGCGGTAGTAAGTTTGGGTTAGTTTAAGCCAAGCATATATAGAGAAACCTGAAAGTAAGCCTCCCCCTACTAAAATAATTAGTGTATATATCAATTTCTGCCCAATGCTGAAAAATTGAAGTTGTATCCAGATAAATATAGTCGCGAACATGGCGATGAGAGCAAAATTGAGAGATGAAGCTCTGACAATTCTTATTCTTGAGCGTGTGTACTCAAACTGATTGTTTAAATACTCATTTTCCTTACCTAATGCAAATCTTCTGATAGAAGGACGAGCTATATCTGGAAGTATCTGCTTACCAATTTGTTTACTCCAATTATTAAAAATAGTGTCTGCAAGTCTATCAATAATTATGCCAATTGCATAAGCAAAGGAAAGTACGAACACTGTGAGCAAAGCAGACCAATCACCAAGGTCTTGTAGCTGTTGAGTCTGTAACCAACCATATCCTGAAATACTTAGAACTAGCAAAAAGACCCAGGTGCTACCCTGTAGACCCGTAATCAGCAGTTCGATGAATAGCAATGTCGTGTTCATGACACTTGGACTTTACGAAATGAACATTGTCTAAGTTGATGCTGAATTTTAACAGACAACCTTGAATCGCCGTTTCATCGCAATAAAACAAAAATTTAGAATCTGACACCAACAGATACTCTGAACACATCGTCCCTCTTGACAACTTGAGGCCTAGCAATTTATTGTACAGAGCTTTGCTGCTGATCCATTCAAGTTCAGTTGGATCAATGAATTCATGATCAACGAATTCATTGCTGTAGCTCTAATCGACTTTAATTGGATCTTTGGATCTACAGTAAGGCTGCTGTCTATCTCCCTCAATCCGAGTGAATCTACAGCGAGGTTTTGTAGATTTGTCTAAATCCTCCTAGTGCGATTGCCCCTTCTCCCTATCAGGTTAGTCCAACAGTAGTCTAACAGTTGATATTGCAGTAGATAGCCTGTTGGATTTTTCTGTTTCAAAGTAATCACATGCTGATCCTTTAATTTTGCGGTTGATTCCGTCGTGTTGTTTATTCGCACCTTTGTTTTGACGAGTGAGTCCTTTTGTTTGCTGACGCAAACCCTTAGTGCGATCGCTCCAAACATTGTTTTGCTTCAACGAACCTTCAGTGCGATCGCACAATCTTTAATGTGGTCTATGTTCCCTTTTCTGTCATAGAGCAACATCAAAGTTACAGAAATCACAACATTCATGCGACTGGGTTTATCTTCATGGCAAGTACGCTAGGAAGTTTATCTAATGCGATCGCTCCTCCCTTATGCGAGTGTATTGCTGACAGCCAATGCAACAACTCATAGTGTTTGAATGTTCGACAATTATTCTAGTTATGGCTGCACATCATCAAAGGTGCGTCATGATGCATCGTACGAGATGGCGATCGCACTGCAAGTTGGGCGATCACCTTTTTTGAATACTGCTTTCAGATGCCAAAAAATTGTATTAGCGTGCAGTATTTTAGTCTGCCCAGCTCAAGGTATTGCAGAAAGTGATTACGATGTTGGTCTTCGCTGGGTTTAGCGTTGGCTGTATGAAAGTGCCTGTCACCCACAACTATTGACTGGCAGCCATGCTGCTGGCGGGTGTCGCTTATTTAATTTTTAGTGAGAAGGCAAAGCAGTAACGATGCTTTGGGTTTGGCAGTCACCTGCACACTTCGGAGCACCTTGTCATAGCCGTCTTTGACATACTGTTGCAACCCCGATTGTGACAACGTAAGCACACGAGCAATGCCTGCCAGAGAAGTTTTCTCTAACAGCAAGCGGTCAATCATGACGCTTCTGTCTGGTTCCCGTCGTTTCCATTGAGGCGATATCAACCAGCAGAAGTAATAACGGTTCAACCGAAGAAGAAACCCCGAAACCAAGACCTGCCAGTCCGTTACTCCAACACTTTTTTCTCACGATCCCAGGCAGATTCCTAGTCCTCGTGCCGTCTTCGCCAGTGTACCGTCGGGATCAACTGTGCCGTACTGGCTGATGGCTTCTAGAATGGGCACGCTGACCACCTGACGATTTTGCCAGGTGACGATGTGATCGAATTTGCCCTCGGCGATCAAATCCACTGCCGCCACGCCAAAGGCAGCAGCAATCAGACGATCGAGTGGCGACGGCACCCCACCCCGCTGTACATGTCCCAGCACCGTTACGCGGGTTTCGGCATTGCTGCCCGCCGAAATGCGATCGGCAAGGTATTGCCCAATGCCACCATATCGCTTTTGCCCCAGGCACTCTAGTTTAGTTACCGGCTCACCTGTCTCTGTTTTCACCGACTCTGCCACGACGATCAGGCAAAAGTTTTGTCCCCGCACCTGCCGCTGTCGGATCTTTTCGCAAATTCTTTCGATACTGTAGGGAATCTCTGGGATGAGAATCACATCCGCGCCGCCTGCGATTCCAGCACTCATTGCAATATGTCCAGCATCGCGCCCCATCACCTCCAGAATCATCACTCGCGAGTGGCTGGTTGCGGTAAAGTGCAGCCGATCGAGCGCTTCTGTGGCAATATTCACCGCTGTATCAAAGCCAATCGAGCGCTCTGTGATTCCCAGGTCATTGTCAATAGTTTTGGGAATACCAACCAAATTCCAGCCGCCCTGTTGCGCCAATCGCCGCAAAATCGCCATGCTGCCGTCTCCACCAATGCCAATCATGGCATCCAGTCTCAGTTCGTGATAGCCCTCGACAATTTCGGCGGATCGATCGCACACCGTTCCCTCTGACGTGGGAAAAGCAAACGGGTCGCCCTTATTGGTAGTGCCCAGCACCGTCCCTCCTACCATCAGCAGCGAATCCACCTGGGGAATGTCTAGCATCACCACATCTAGCGGGCGCTGCATCAATCCCTGTGTGGCTTTGCAAATACCTACCACCTCCCAGTCGTATGCCGAAATTGCTCGATGCACCACTGCTCGAATGACTGCATTTAATCCAGCACAGTCGCCACCGCTAGTTAAAATACCAATTCGCTTCTGTCCGCCCACATCCCCTCCTAGATCTCTGACAATCGCCAGTGGCTAATCGCTCACGTCGTTTTGCTTGAATTTTCACCCACATTATCGTCGTAGGGGGATGGAACGATCGCAGCGTTCAGATTCTTCAAATTCAGCGACCCAATCACCAATTTCTGTGTCGTTTTATTGCAGCTTCATTTCTATCGGTAACGTAAAGCAAAGCCATCTTCCGAGGATCGTAAGATTTTCAAGCAGCGATTTCAAAGCAATAGCCGCCGCGTCGAAAGCGTACGAAATACTCCTGTCTTCAGTTTTAGCAGCGATCGCCCCTTCTCCCCATCAGGTTATTTCAGCAGCAGCTTAATGTTGATATCGCAGCAGATAGTCTGTTGGATTCTTCTGCTCCAACGTCATCACATGCTGATTTCTTTAATTTTGCGATCGATTTTGCTGTGTTGTCTCTTCACAGCTTTGTTGTGTCAGGCTCAACCTTTCCTGTTTGCTGACACTCCTTTGTTGTCATGAGGCACTCCTTTATTGTCAGCAGCTAATCCTTTTGTTTGCTGAGACAGACCTTTAGTGCGATCGCCACAAACATTCCATTGCTTCGACGACCCTTTAGTGCGATCGCGCATTCTTTTAAGTCGTCTATGGTTTCCTTTGCTGTCATAGAGCAACATCAAAGTTGCAGGCATCACAACGTTCGTTACTCAAGCCACAACGTTTGTGTGACTGGGTTTATCTTAATGACAGGTAATCTGAGGAAGGTTATCTAGTACCGTTGCCTAAGTTTCGTCATAATGGTGAGCATGAGAACTGAACAATCTGTACAAACTGCTGTTTGCGTCTGGTCTTTGGGACTGCTGCTGTTTCTGGCGGTGCCTGCTAATGCTCAGCGGGTTTTGAGTCCGCAGCTTGTATCTGAGGAAACTGTTTCGGCGGCACAGCCTTGTGATGTGCAGGCGGTTTTGCAAGATCTGTCTCAGGCAGACGTGGTGTATCTAGGGGAAACGCATGATAGTGCGGCAGACCATGAAGCACAGTTGCAGATTATTCAATCGCTGCATGAGCAGAATCCGCGAATGGCGATCGCTCTGGAAATGTTTCAGCGTCCTTATCAATTGGTGCTGAATCAGTATCTAGCGGGAGAAATTTCAGCAGAGGAGTTGCGGCAGCAGAGTGAGTTTGATCAGCGGTGGGGGTTCTCCTGGGGGTACTATGAGCCAATTCTGGAATTTGCTCGGGCTAACGGGTTGCCGGTGATTGCTTTGAATACGCCTACCGAAATTACGCGTCGTGTTGCAGACAAAGGTTTGGGTGGATTGTTGGAAAGCGATCGCCAGTGGATTCCGCCTGAGTCAGAGATTCGGACGGACAATGATCAGTATCGGCAAATGCTCCAGGAGGTTTTTGCAGGCGTTCATCATGGGCACGGCAATGGTGGCAGCTTTGACAACTTCTTTTTGGCGCAGGTGCTTTGGGATGAGACGATGGCGGAGGGAGTTGCCGACTTTGTGGCAGAAAATCCAGACCATCAGGTGGTAGTGTTGGCGGGGCGAGGACACATTGTTTACGGCTATGGGATTCCAGATCGGGTGGCGCGTCGGCTTGCAGGGGCGGAGTTTAGCCAGCGATCGCTCCTACTTCACCCACCCGAAGATCTGGTGAATGAGGACTCGGCAGAAGGAGTGGCGATCGCCGACTACTTCTGGTTTTTGGAATAGATTTCTCTAAAAATTCCGTTCTTGGTTTCGCTGCCGATCACCAGTGCGTCCAAGATTTCAAACTGCCACTGATAGAGAGAGCTTTCAGCGTGAGCAGCAATGTTTCTCAACTTGTTGATCTGGTCAATGGCAGATGCAGCAGCGATCGCCCCGGCATTGAACCATTCTGCTAAAGGATGTTTCCAGCGGGTGAGAAAGGTTGTTAGTTTTTGGCGATCGCTTTGACTCACTTGTTTACCAAAGGACACCATACAGTACAAGTCATCATCTTCAGACTCACTACTGCGCTTTAGTGCATCGTCTCGAAAGGAGTACCACTGAGCGGCAATTAGAGGGGGTAACATACCCAATGTGTATTTTTTGCGATTACCCAATACCACACCACCAATTTCATCTGAGCCACCATTAGTTAAGAGAAACTGGTGTAGAGATTTGAAGAAGGGATGAATGATTTCTCGCTCCACAGCAAAGCCTAAGCGCAATCCTGCTTCTGAGTAATCGGCAATTTGTGCAGTGAAGCCTTCTGAGCGAATAATTTCGTGATTCTTATACGCAAAGTAGAGATCTTTTTGGCTGCGCTGATCGAGAGAAGACCAGATCAGTTCTCCTACTTTTGATTTAACCTGACGGCGAATGTGTTCCAGGTCAAGCTGTGTGGAGTGGCTCAGTTCCGTTTGCAAGCGAGCAATGTGAGATTCGTGTGCTTGAATTGCTGCTTCCCTTGCCTGCAAGTCGGCTTGCAACGTTTGAAACTGGTGCTGCTGCTCGCTGGAAAGCTGGCTAAGTTCCTGGTTGAGCAATTCGACCTGCTGATGGAGTGTTTCGATTTGCCGATTCTTTTCAATCAAAAGCTGATCTTTTCCTTGAATTAACTGGCTTTTTTCGGATAGTTCTAATGCGCTTAAAGCGGCTCTAATTAAGTTGAAATAGTGCGGTAAAGAAACGTCTACTTCTTTTGCTTCCTCTCGTCTTTTGCCTAATAATCCAATTCTTTGACGGGGCTGAACGGCTAATACTTGACCTTCGGAGTTTTTGATTCTTAACTCTTTGAAGTCACTAGTGCGAGAAATGATGCAGCTATATTTGCGCTTGCTGTAGTAAAACTCAACCTGATTGGGTAAAGCTGAATCTGCTTCATCCGACTCTGAGTCTGCCTCACTGTCTAAATCGGTAGAATTTTCATTTGCAGGTTGAAAAAAACCTGACGGAACTGCTGGGTCAAGCGGCTCAATCGTGTATTGAGCTTCCCTGTGAATGTGAGACTCAATCGTGTAGCGAATTAGAGATTCGGGGTTGTTGGAATGGGGCTGTTGCTTTCGAGAAAAAGCTTCGGTTAGCTTCCTGGAAAGTGCCTGGGCGGGAGAAACTGCTGAGGTCGCCCCATTTCCATTTCCTACATTTCCACTTCCCCCTGTCCCATTTCCCTCTGTTCTATGGGGCAGCACTGGGGGCAAGTCAGAACCCTCAGGCAGCCTGATTCCAACCAGTTCTAGCTCAACGTTTTTTTCGCCATTCCACTCATTTAGGCGCAGTCGGTAAGCGGCATCAAGTCGCTCTGGCAGTGGGTAATATTCGCCCCAGCGCCAGGCGATCGCCTTCATCTTCTTTCCCTGAGTTTGTCCGTCCTGAGTAACCGTTAGCTTTAGGTGCGCTTGCTCTCGCCCGATTGTCTGCTGATCGACCACGCGCAAGTTGGGTGTCCAGAAGATCGGGTCAGGGTTTTCAATGCCGCACGGGTGAAGTGCGTCAATTTGCTCATACAGACTCAGGTTTAACTGGCTCAGGTCAGCCTGTACGTCAACAGAGACTAGCGGTTTTAGATGTTCGGGCTGAAGCTGATGGCTGGCATAAAGTTGCAGGCGCGATCGCCACTCGTCCAGGTTCGCTGCCTTCATGGAAAAGCCACCCGCTGCCCGATGTCCACCGAACCTTTCCAGCACATTCCCACAAAACTGAAGCGCCTCAAACACATGAAACTCGGGAATACTGCGGGCTGATCCCCGGATCTTTTCTCGCTCGTCATCCTCATAGGTGCCAATGAAGACGGGCACTCCATAGCGCTCAACTAGCCGTGATGCGACGATGCCGATTACGCCGTGATGCCAGTCAGGTTGCACAACTACCAGTACGCGATCGCGCTGCGGCTCAAACTGGCTTTGCTCACACCAGGCGATCGCCTCCTGCTCAATTTGTTCACATAGCTGTTGACGCAGTTGGTTGACCTGCTCACACGCCATCGCTAGTTCGAGCGATCGCCCCTCATCGTCCGTAGTCAGCAACTCAATCACCATCTGGGGATCAGAAATACGCCCGACCGCGTTGATCCGGGGTCCCAGCCGAAACCCGATCGCTTCTGGTTTCAGTGCCTTCTCATTACTCAGCCCTGCTACTTGGATTAGCGCCCGGATGCCCGTCAGTTTAGATTTGGGCAATAGCTTTAGCCCTCGCTTCACCCAGCGGCGATTCACTCCCGTTAGCGGAGCTAGGTCAGCAATCGTGCCCAGGGTGAAAAGCTCAATCAGTGGCGTGGTCAAGTCCTGCGTTTTTTTCAAGCATTGCGCTAGACAAACTGCCAAAATATAAGCCACACCCACACCTGCAACGCCTCGATAGGGCGACTCTTCGTGGATCAGCTTGGGGTTGAGAATAGCGTTGGCGGGCGGCAGTTGTTCTGGAATGTCGTGGTGGTCGGTAACGATGACGATTAGCCCCAGTTCTCTGGCTCTAGCGATCGGCTCATAGGCAGCGATGCCGTTGTCTACGGTGAGAACGAGCTTCACTCCTTCCTCGTGAAATTCCTCGACGATGCGCTGGTTGATGCCGTAGCCTTCCTGCATTCGGCTGGGAATGGCATAGTCTATGTCGGCACCGAGGAATTTGAGCGATCGCATCAACAGTGCTGTACTGGTCATGCCATCTGCGTCATAGTCGCCACAGATCGCGATTCTTTGTTGGGTGGCGATCGCCCACATCAGCAGTTCCAGGGCGATCGTCAGGTCGGGAAACTCCTCAATCGGTGAAGGCAACAGTTGGGCCTCCGGGTTGAGAAACGTCTGAGCCGCCTCTGCTGTCTTAATTCCCCGGTTGATTAAAACCTGTGCCAGCAGGGGCGAGAGTTGCGTCATCTGAGCTAGCCTTGCCGCCTGCTCTGCCTGCTGTGCTGCAATCTGCCATCGCTGCTGAGGAATGGGCCATCGCCGCAGCGCCCGAATCGCCTGTGACTGGGGCTGTCTGGCACGAGCAGATTGGGCGCGAGCCGATGAGGTCAGGTCAGGAAGAGGCAGGTCTGGCACGAGTACGACTTCAGAATCAGAACATGAATACTACTCAAAGGATTAGATAAACATAATCCAATGGGTGTTGTCCACTCTTGTGTAGCATTCATGAGGTGCTGAGGTCACTGTTGCATATAAAAGGATGCTTGATACGAATTTGCGCCTTTCATATTTGACAAATGATTTTCGTAGGGGTACGGCATTGCCGTGCCCCTACAGTTTGTCTACGCTTTCTAGCTCACGCTGGCTGAGAAGAACTCATTGTGAAGCTGGCTGAGATGAGAGAGATAAAGCTCACTCAACTGACTGGCGACTCCATCCCAGCTAAAGCGCGCCTCAACCCGCTGCCGACTGGCTTTGCTTAACTGATCGCGCCAGGTTGGGTCAGCCAAAATGCGACCGATCGCCGCTGCAAACGCAGCTTCATCCTGAGCAGGAGCCAGCAATCCTGTTTCCTCTGGTACAACGGTAAACTGTAGCCCACCCACATCACTCGCAACAACGGGCGTGCCGCTTGCCATTGCCTCGATCGCCACTAAACCAAATGGTTCATAGTGACTGGGCACCACACAGACATCTGCGGCGGCATAGTAGGTGGGGAGTTGAGTATGGTCAAGGCGACCGACAAACTCAGTGCGATCGCCCAACTCCAACTCATTCACAATTCCCTCAATCCGTTCCCGCTCATCTCCATCGCTTTGTCCGGGGCGACTGCCACCTGCAATCATGAGTTTAAAGTCAGAGTGCTGCCGGACTTCAGGATAATTGACCGCTCTTACCAGGGTTTCAATGCCTTTGCGCGGATCAAAGCGTCCGACATAAAGCACTACTTTAGTTTCGGGTGAAATGCCTAACTGTTGTCGAGCAGTTTGGCGATCGACTGCACCAAAGCGACGAATGTCTGTTCCACAGGGAATGATGTCGATGTTGCCTTTAGTAGAAACAAGCGATCGCATGTGGTCTCGCTCCTGAGGGCTGGTTGCCACCACGCAATCCACCGTTTCTAGACAAGTTTTCTCAATGGATAAACGAGTGCTGGCAATTAAAGGAACTGTCGTGGAAGCCTGATACTTTACCGCTCCTAGAGAGTGGTAAGTGTGAATCTGTTTAATAGGTTGCCGCTTCCTTAATTCCATTCCGACCCAGGAAGAGAGCCAATAGTTTGTGTGAACCAGCGGATAAACGATGCCCTCCTGCTGCTGAAAACTCAAAAACGCTTCTACAAACTCTGGTAAATAATCAAATAACTTATTACGTCCCACAAATTTCTGTGGCCCAGCCGTCAGGCGAATTGTGCGACAGCCAGGGCTATGCTCAACAATTGCTTCCTGGGTTGGCTCAGCTCGACGGGTAAACATGTCTACCTGCCAACCCTGTTTAGCTAATGCTTCTCCAACTTGTTTAACGTAGACATTTTGTCCACCAGCTTCCTCTTTTCCAATCTTCACAGCAGGATCGCCGTGAACAGAAATGAGAGCGATCTGCCCTTTTTTTGTAGAAAACATTGTTTTTATCGGGGTTTAAGACACTACCAACCGTTCCTCATTAAAGAGGGTAGGAGTTTCATGCTGAGCCCTCATCGCTCTCAGGAAAGAAATATTTTTATACAAATCTGTAGATTTGCATTCAGTTAAATTCATTTTGAAACCAGCCTGCTGCTCAAAACGGCAGCTCTACAACTAATGAGATAACAGTTTAATTAATCAATAATTCTTGCTCTGCTAGGATGCCTCTACACGTAGGAGGGGAACCTATTAGTCTCTTCAAACTTCTTTTTGTGAGAAACAAAATTTTCTGTGAGATAAAAGCTTTTAGTTTTTGATTTTCACCTTATCCTTCTTTAACAAAAAGCTTGCAATATGTGAAGGGCTTGGTGAATTGGGTTGAAGTGCAAAGCTCTTTGCCAATCTGGGTTCTACTATTTTTAATATGAACTACTTTTAATTAAGTCCATCTATTTAATTAGCTCTTTAGAAATACTTGAATCTAATAAATTTCTTGAAGGACTTAAAACTTTGAATTATGGCCTGGGGTAGAGGGTTAAACGAAGCGCGTCCGATAAGTTAGTAAGTAACAAGGTAAATAAAGTTGCCTTGACCAAGCTAGAAGTTTCAGATGTCCAGGCATTTAATTGCAGGCGTTCTTGACTTCACAGGCAAAATAACAAAAAGCGAGGAAATGTTATGAGTTTAGAAGATAGAGCAAAAGCAACTGGCAAAAACATTGAGGGTAAAGCCCAAGAAGCAATGGGAAACATCAGTGGCGACCCCAAAGATCAAGCTGAAGGTAAAGCAAAGCAAACCGAATCCGAAGCTCGCCACTCTGTGGAAGATGTAAAAGACGCTGTTAAGCGCAATATTGACTAAACGCGAATTTAATCAGTTTGAAGCTTAGCCTTTAGGACGTTGGGTAGGTGCTCTGCCTACCCAATTAAGTTCTGAATCTATCATCTGAGCTTCTTACGCAATTTCATACAACAACATTGAAGTCAGTTTTTAATAGGAGATGTTGATGAGCTTTCTTCAACATGGTCGGAAAGTCTTTACAGCTTTGGTGCTCGCTCTAGTACTTACTTTTACGACAGCCTGCGGAACAGCAACTCAAGCCCGCCAAAGCCCATCTGCTACCCAGCCAAACGTGGCATATTCTCAGCTTGAGCGGGGCAATACGACCTCCGGTCAGAGCTTTGGGGATTGGGTAATCCAAACCAGTCAAGGTTTGATCCGGGATGCCTATGTGCGGGATAACGACAAGCTAGGCGCAGTAATTTCGCCCGATGTTCGTCCCAACGAAGTTCGTACTTTAGCGCGATCGCTCGCGCAGGGGTTCCACAATAACTTCCCCAATCGCAATTTGACGGTCTTGATGTATGCCCCCGACAAGCAGTTGATCTTGACTGCAAAGTACGATAACCAATCTCATCAGATTGAGTATCAGTAGTTTAAGGGGTTGATCATTAGGTCAACCCATTTGAGAGGGCAATCCTTCAGGAATTGTTCAAACAGGTTTTGAAAAAGAGGTCATTTGCATGACAAGTAGCAATGAATATAAGCGTCAGATCATGAATGATTTGGCGAAGGGCAATGTAGAGCCCTTAGACAGTGACTCCGAAAAAGTTGCCGATAATTATCAAAGCTTTGACGATTTTGCTCAGCGCTCTTCCCGGGATGAGCGACGGCAACTGTTTAGCCGTTCATTTAATTCGGAACGGGTTCCGTCTAGCCAAATGGAACCTGAACTGCAAAAGGCGATCGCTCAGATCAAGCCAAACGAGCGGGATGATGTGGCACGCGACTTGCTTAAGCACTTTAAAGAGCGTGGTTTGCACGACCGCGATCTAGAGCGTCAGTTAGGACTCTCAACTCACCACGCCAGCAAGATGTCGGCTGATGATGTGAGTCGTCTTATCGCGTTTTCCTACCACAGCCACCCGGATATTTTCCATGAGGTTCTGGCAGACCAACCTGCAATCGTTAAGTTTCTCAGTAACCCCGTTGTTGGGGCTGCGCTGGGGGCGGTTGCTGCAAAATGGATGGGCAAGCACAGATAACGTTTAACCCTCTCAGCTCCATTTCAAGAGATTAAGGTTACAAATAGAAGGGCAAGCCGCGTCGCGGTTTGCCCTTCTATTTGTAACCTTTTCTATAGCTCCTGACTTTCTCCTACTTTTTCATGCAGATCAAGGGGAAGGAGTGATCTACTGTGGATGTAAATATCGATCGCCACTTCACGCTGCACCATGAAAGTCTCCATCCGCAGAATATGTCTGTTTATACTCGGCTTTATCTTAATCGTTGGGATTAGCAGTCAATCTCGACCCGCTTACTCTACAGAAGCGGGCGATCGCATTGCAGAAGTTGAGCAGCTTTGGCGCGGACAGTACGAAACTTATTTCGGCAATCAGCTTGTTGGTACTCCTCTAACAGCCGAGCAAATTTCAGCAACGTTAGGACGACTTAACAGTGAGACGGACAAAAACTTCGCGTTGATCTATGCCTTCCCCCAGCCTGAAGAGTTAGAGCTGTTATTAGTCATTCCTGAAACACCATCCGTGCGGGTAACAGTGCCAGAAGCTGGACAGCAAGAATTGTTAGAAGTGGCAAATGAATTTAAGACAGCAGTCTCTCGACCAACTGGTGCAAGAAGGGACTTAACTTCTGCAAAACAGCTTTATGATTGGCTGATTGCGCCTCTGGAACCGCAGCTTCAAGCCCAAAATATTGATACTCTAATTTTATGTGGTGGGGCAATTTTGCGATCGCTTCCCTTCGCAGCCCTCCATGATGGACAACAGTTTTTAGTAGAGAAATACAATCTTGGACTGGTGCCAGCTTTCAACCTGATCAACCAGCAGCACAGCAACTTTAGGAACGAGAAAGTACTGGCAATGGGTGCCTCTGAGTTTCAGGCAATGCCTACACTTCATGCTGTTCCTTTAGAGCTTTCCACTATCACACAAGATATCTGGCAAAGTGAAGTGTTTTTGAACCAAGAGTTTACGTTGAGCAATCTGGCTGAGCAGCTTGAATCAGGGGAATTTGGCATCGTTCACCTGGCGACTCATGCTCAGTTTCGACCCGGAACACCAGAAAACTCATACATTCAACTTTGGCAAAATGATAAACTCACTTTAGATCAACTGCGCCAGTTAGACTGGAGTGAGTTGCCCGTTGAGCTACTGGTGTTAAGTGCTTGCCAGACTGCCTTGGGCGATCGCCAGGCAGAGCTGGGATTTGCCGGACTGGCGTTTCAGGCAGGGGTGAAGTCTTCCGTTGCAAGCCTGTGGCAGGTGAGCGATCTGGGTACCTTGGCATTGATGCGAGAGTTTTACTGGCAGTTGGCGAACTCAGAAGTCACGACCAAAACAGAAGCCCTACGAAGAACACAAATTGCCATGCTAAGAGGAGACGTGAGAATTGAGGATGGACAAATTTTCACCTCAGCAGGAGTACTACATTTGCCCGAAGACCTGGAGCAGTTTCAAAACCTCGATTTATCTGCTCCCTACTACTGGTCAGCATTTACCCTGATTGGTAGCCCCTGGTAATATTTATACTCGGCTGAACGTGAAAATGAACTAACCGGAGCGGGATCAAGATGGTTGGATGGCAAACGTCAGCAACAACCCCGCCATGTAGGTGACATTGCGATTATTCCAGCGGGAACTGCCCATCGCTGTAGTTGGGACACTCCAGTGCAATTCGTTGTTCTGGCGATGGAGCCTACACTACTTCAACAGGTCGGTCAGGACTGGGTTAACCCGGATCAGATTGAATTAACTCCACGTTTTGCAACTGGGCCGGATGCTTTAATTCAAAGTATTATTTATACCTTAAAAGCAGAAGCAGAAATAGGGGGTATAGGTAGCCATTTATTGATGGATAGTCTCAAAACTACACTAGCAATTCACCTGTTGCGACACTATTGCACCACAAAACCTAACCTTTCTAACAATTCTGGTAGCCTATCCCAAGCAAAGCTGCGGCAGGTAACAGATTACATCAACGAACAGTTACATCAAGACCTGAAGCTGAGTGAGATGGCAGCGATCGCCCAACTCAGTCCTTATCACTTTCTGCGACTGTTTAAGCAAAGCACAACGCTCACACCCCATCAATACACTTTGCAGCTTCGGATTGAGAGAGCCAAATCTTTATTGCAACATAGTGAACTTAGCATCGCCCAAATTGCAATTCGGCTCGGTTTTTCCGATCAGAGCCACTTCACACGATGCTTTAGACGTGCCCTTGGCATGACTCCTAAGCAATGGCAGGGGCGATCGCAATAATATTCAAAAACTCCGCAACTTTTTTTTAGAGTTCTGCACAGACGGCTTTTTAAGCTATCAACAGCAAAACTCTCATGGAGAAGAAAGATGCAGATTGAACAAATAGAGGTAACGGTTCCCACACCTGACGGACAAATGCCTGCATTTTTAGCGAAGCCAGCGGAAGGCGATCGCCATCCAGCTATTCTCCTGCTGATGGAATCATTTGGACTCACTTCACACATTCGAGAGATTGCGATTCGGCTTGCTAACGAAGGCTATGTGGTACTCACGCCAGATTTATACTATCGTGAGTTGCCTCAACAAGTTTGGATATGACGAAGTTGAGCAAGCAATGGCAATGATGTGGAACCTCGATTTTGGTCAGCCAGTGGAGGAAGATATCAGGGCAGCATTGAGTTATCTTAAATTCTGCTCTCAGGTTTATCCAGACCGGATTGGGGTAACTGGGTTCTGTTTGGGTGGTGGACTCACTTTTTTTACTGCCTGTGAGTTTTCAGGGGCAATTGCTGCTGCTGCTCCTTTTTATGGCATGGTGCTAGACGAGTGGATTGACGCAATACCCAATATCACAGCGCCAATATATCTGTTTTTTGGAGGAATCGATCCCTTCATTCCACTTGAACGGATTCAACAAATTGGGTCTTGTTTTCAAGAGATTGGCAAAGAATACACATTAAGAATTTATCCTGAAGCAGATCACGGATTTTTCTGTCATGAGCGGTCTTCCTATAATCGTGCAGCCGCAGAAGATTCCTGGGAAAAACTGTCACAATTTTTTCGGCAACATCTATTTCCGGGTTGATAAGGCTATAGTTTTGAGAACTTTAAGAAACTCAAGCACAACCGGAGAAGTTTCTGTCTGTCGTCGTGCGATCGCCAATTTTAATCTTGGGAAATCACCAGTTAGCGGTCGATAGACTATACCTTTTGCAGTGAGATTTTGCATATCTTCCAGCACAAATGTAATTCCTGCTCCAGCCGCTGCTAACCCCAGTCGAGTTTGAGCGAGTTCGGCTTCTTGTACAACATTGGGGACAAATCCAGCTTGCTCACAAGATTTGATGAAATTGGCATAGAGGACAGGAGCAAGCGATCGCGGGTAAAAAATGAGTGGTTCGTCAGCCAAAGCCTGAAGTGGAATTTGCTTTTGTTTAGCTAGTCGATGAGCGGTAGGCAACGCCGCAACGTAATTTTCCTCGTAGAGCAAATCTACCTGGAGAGCAGGTTCACGAATGGGGAGATAGACAAATCCAATGTCAATTTGGTGGGTGCGGAGAGACTCAACATGTGCTTCGGTTCCACCGCTAACGAGGATCAAATCAACTTGCGGGTATTGTCGACAACGCTTTAGAATACTTGTCCCTAAACAAAACAGAGTTGCTTCCGTTAAGCCAATTCTCACTTTACCGATTTGTCCGTCGGCAACCTGCCGTGTCACTTGGACGCCTTCCTCTACGTCGCGCAAAATCCGACGGGCAGTTTCTAGAAATTTTTGTCCAGCCGCTGTTAATTTAACCCAGTGTTTTGTCCTTTCCAACAGTTGGATTTCTAGGCTGTCTTCCAATGCCTGAATTTGTTTGCTCAGTGCAGGCTGACTTAAGTGTAGGGATTCGGCTGCCCGTCCGCAGTGTAACTCTTCAGCAACTGCAATGAAATATTTAAGTTGGCGAAACTCCATAGAACTCACTTTGCAAAAACGGTAATAACCATAGGTTATCAAGCTATCGCTACAAAGAAATAGCGATCGCTCCCTCTCTAGGCGTTGCAAAATAGAAGTATGATGCAATGTTCACACTGTCAATCCAACCAAACCGTCAAGAACGGACGACGCAAGGGTATCCAGAACTATCTGTGCCGCAGTTGCAATCGTCAATTTCGTGAAACTCACACCCCTCAGGGTTATTCCTTGGAAGTCAAGGCACACTGCTTGAACCTCTATCTCAATGGCATGGGCTTTCGTGCGATTGAACGAGTCACAGGCGTGTGTCACAACACGGTAATCAACTGGGTCAAGCAAGCAGCCCAAGCTCTGCCC
>NZ_JACJOV010000166.1:0-35712 GCF_014695745.1 Leptolyngbya sp. FACHB-671
GTTGTCGAAGCAGCGGATGCCATGGTGAAAGCGGCTCAGGTTACCTTAGTCGGCTATGAAAAAATCGGCAGTGGTCGAGTCACCGTCATCGTTCGGGGCAATGTGTCCGAAGTGCAGGCTTCGATCGCCGCGGGCATTGAGTCGGTCAAGCGGGTTCAGGGCGGCTCTGTGCTGTCAACTCATATCATTGCGCGCCCCCATGAGAACCTGGAATATGTGCTGCCCATTCGCTACACCGAAGCAGTCTCGCAGTTTAGAGATGTGATGTAAAACTCCACTTAAGGAAAAGAGTGCGACGTTTTGCGCCGCACTCTTTTCCTTAAATGAGGCAATTTGGATCGTGACGACGGGCGCAATCTCAGCAGCAGCAAGGCGCAACGAACCACCGCACGATCGACAAGCACCCTCGATCGCGGGATCGAGCAACAGCGGCATACTAGGCTTGATATTAGCAGCGGAAAAATTCTGGTCGTTTGTGGGGTGTAGTTAAACTCAGCGGAGTGGGTGACTGCTCCGCTGAGTTTAACTACACCCCTTTATAGCTCACATTGCTGATCTAGAATTTTGGGGAACTTGATGATAAAGCTTGTTCCCTTGCCTTCGGTGCTTTCAACCGTGATCGTCCCTTCATGTGCTTCAACAATGCTCTTTGCCAGAAATAGTCCTAAACCCCATCCCTTTTGTCCCTGGGCAGAGGTGGCTCGACGAAATTGTTGAAACAGGATCGACTGGGCATCAGGAGGAATTGGATTACCCTGATTGTGGATAGTCAGGTTGACGTGGGTTTCCGTTTGCTCAAGCGTGAGTGTAATCGGTGTGTTAGGAGCACCATATTTCACAGCGTTGATTGCCAAGTTCTCAATGACTCGCCGGATTTCTTTGCGGCTGCAATAGCTCTTGACATCAGAATTGGAGACCACAACGAACCGCTCTCCATGGGTGAATCTCAGATCCTCTACAATCTCCTGAACTAGCGTATCTAAACAGCATTCTTGAAATTCAAACTTTAAGCTTTGCCCTGCCCGCAGCCGACTTGCATCAAGCAGATTTTGAATCATCGAATCCAGTCGGTCGATCGCGCTAATCATCCTCACCGCGACATCCATGTGGCTGTCTCCTCGTTCCAGCCGACGCAGGGTCAGTTGAGTTCCCATTTTGACGACATTGATTGGGTCTCTAAGGTCGTGAGTCAGCGTCACCATAAACAGCTCTTGAATGTCTTGGAGCGTCTGTGAGAATTGAGTCGCGGCATCATTCACGGCTTGCTCAATTAAGTCAATAATGATGTCTCGTTCCCTCGGCTCTAAAGGTGCTTCTTCCTCTAACACCTGAAAGAGGACCTGACGCAGGATGTGGTACTCAAAGATGAGTTGAGACATCGAGTAATCAGCATACCCGGCTCGCTCCTGTCCATGTTGTTTGCCAATCCGAGTGTTCTCTACCTCATGGGCTTCGACTTGGGCAGATGTTCTTTCACCGGTAGCTGACAGTTCAGCCACGAGTTGGTTTAGAAATTGAGGCAGCGAATCTTGTAGAACAAGAGAGTCCTGATGCAGTGATGCACTGACTTCGTTGCGCGCCCGAGCTTCCCACATTTGCATAATTCTTTCAGCGTTTTGCTGAAGCCGATCAGACGCTTGGTTAGACATTGTTCTGAATTTTCTGCATGAAAGGAGGCTAGGAAAAGTTCCCAGGCTGTGGGTTTGAGCCATTAGCAACATCTTGCTCAGTATAGGTTACGCGCCCTCGCTTGTATTGTTGGGTTATCCGATCGCGGCGGTGGAGTATGAGTGACTGCAAGCTTAAGGTTACGGGTAGGAACGAGATAGGGCTGACTGCTAGTGCAAGATTACCCAATCCCGATGGTGGCTGACTGATCCAAAAAATCGTCAGGCAAAATTAGTAATGACACATTACCTGCCGAAATGACTGCTATTTCATTGCCCATAAGGCTTGTAACATTCTTGTAGAGATATTTATAACACTTTCGCCAACAACATCGTCTGAGGGTGATAAGCAGCGGGCGATCGCGGTTTTGCCGTATTAAGCATTACCTATATCTTCATAAAATTTTCTGCTTGTAGTTTCATAATCTGCCTACCTTTACAGCGATTTCAGCGCAGCCACTAAGACGCTGCAACGGTTGAAGGATCTGCCAGATGAGGACTAAAGTTGAGTTTATAGCCGTGCCTTACTTTGGTGAAGTACTGAGCTTTTCCAAGTTCAACTGTCTAGCCAAGGAACATTAAGTGTCAAAGCACAGTATTGTCGTCGTTGGAACTTCAGCGGGTGGGATGGAAGCGCTGAAACAGTTGGTAGCTCATTTACCCTCCAACCTACCGGCAGCAATCTTTATCGTCTGGCATGTTGCTCCAGAATCTACAAACATACTGCCTCAAATCCTAGAGCGGGTAAGCCCCCTGCCTGTGGCACAAGCAATTAATAACGAGACAATCCAACCGGGACGGATTTATGTTGCTCCTTCTGACCACCATCTGCTCGTTGAACTCGGTCAGGTTCGGGTAACCAAAGGACCTAAGGAGAACCGCTTTCGTCCCTCCGTCGATGTCTTGTTTCGCTCCGCTGCTCTAGCTTATGGATCGCAGGTTATAGGGGTTGTTCTGACTGGACTTCTCAATGATGGAGCATCTGGATTATATGCAGTGAAGGAGCGAGGTGGAAGAGCCGTTGTTCAAGACCCAGTTGATGCACTTCACCCCTCGATGCCAATTCAGGCGATGAAAGCGGTACCGGTCGATTACTGCGTTCCAATTAAAGAGATGGGAGCTTTATTAGGTCGCCTCAGCAACGAGGTTGACCAAGAGAAGGAGGAAATGCCAGTGTCTGAACAGATGAAACTTGAGGTCGCGATTGCAGGGGAAGACAATGCCTTTAGGTCAGGCATCATGAAGCTAGGGCAACTTTCGCCCTATACCTGTCCTGAATGTCACGGGGTTCTTCTACAACTTAAAGACGGAGGCTTAGTCCGCTTTCGTTGCCATACAGGGCACGCTTATTCCCTGAATGCGCTGCTTACAGAAGTGACAGAGTCGATTGAGGCATCACTTTGGAGTACGCTGCGCGGGATTGAAGAGAGTGAATTATTGATGAACTATCTTGCTGAGCATCTTTATGAAGCAAACGATAGTGGTCCAGCAGAACTTTTGCGGCAAAAATTGCAGGAAGCTAGCAAGAGAGCTGAGCTAGTCAGGCAGGCGATAAGAAGCAACGAAACTCTCAGTGAAGAAAAGCTCACTAGCGATGGTGCGTCTCTCCACAAATGACGAGAATCTCACGGTAGATGTCGTGGGCGAAAAGAGCCAGATGACTGACGGACTGAGGATTACAAGCCTTTGTGTCGTAAAGGGGTAGCGAAGCTGCATTTAAGTGCCACGCGATCGCCCCCTCTCCATCTGGTCCCTCTGACCCCATCTTTAAGGTGCCTACTGTGAACTGGAAGCGAGTATTAATTCCCTGCGCGGTAATGGCGCTGCTAATGTTGGGCATTTCCTATGTTGGCATCAAATATTTTGAGAGCCAGAACATCTGGTATGACAACGAGGGGAATTCACACGTTGATATTTGGGTTTAGGAGTAGGGGCGATCGCTCTCCTGCGTCTAAACACAATCTCTAACCCAGCATTTTGCGATCTCCGTCAAATGAGAGAGATAAGGAGAATGCTTTATCAGCGTTGATGAAAGTAATTGTGTTCGCTGCTACGACTATGCAAAATATAGAAGACAAGCCTTCTTTTCAAAAGTCCTTGTTAGCAGGACTGACAGTGCTTTTGGTCGAGAATGAGCCTGGACTGGCAGAACTGCTCACGTTCATTCTTGAGGGGAACGGAGCCAGAATCATCCCAGCCGGTTCTGCTACTGAAGCACTAAATCAGTTAAAGCAGCGGCAACCAGACGTTTTGGTCAGCAACGTTAGGCTACCTGATGAGGACGGAAGCTGGTTAATTGAGCGAATTAGACAGGTAGAGGGAACATGTCGCGAACTCCCAGCTATTGGTGTAACTTCCTACCTTGGAGAAGTTGATGCCCAGGGAGCGTTGAGAGCCGGATTTCATCATTTTTTGTCCAAGCCGCTAGACCCAGATGAGTTGGTTCAAGAGGTACTTAAGCTTACTGGGCGACAATGACGGATTTTGTGGGAATATCGAAGTTTCTCCACAAAATCCGTCAAGGTTCCTGGTCTGTGTCTCTCGATGTTGATTTTAGGCTGGATGGATTGAAGGTGCTAGTTGTCGATGACGATAATGACAACCTTCAACTTTTCGCATTTCTACTTGAGACTTATGGTGCAAGCGTAACCGCAGTTAGCTCAGCGAATGACGCATTTCAAGCCTTCCTGGAACAGCAACCTGACATCTTAATCAGTGATATCAGAATGCCCAACCAAGACGGGTACATGTTGATCCGTCAAATCAGAGGGTTGACGGTTGAGCAAGGAGGGCAAGCGCCAGCGATCGCCCTAACTGCTAATGCTAGGGAAATAGACCAGCAACAAGCACTTGCAGCAGGTTTTCAGCAGTATTTGGCTAAACCTGTTGACCCCGATGAATTGCTACAAGCTGTGTTGGAGATGTCCGCTAGCAAGATTTGATAGCACAATACCAGCCCCTATCAACTCGGAGCTGGCATTGCACTAAGTATTTATGGCGGACTATGGGATTCCAGCCTTATTATGGCTTAGCATCCTTTGACTTATACTCTTTGAATCAATTCTCTGAGGCAGGGAGTGTGCTCGCGGTAAGCATCTGTCTTTGAATACCGCTCTAGCTGCTCTAAGCTAATCATTCCTCTTTCTGCTAGTGCAGTTACTTCCCAAGGCAGTAGAGCGTTTAGTTTTACGCTCTCAACAAAATATTCATGAGTCTGACCTCGTTCTGCATTAAGCGCTGCAACCTGCTGCTCAAGGGTTCCTAAATCATGAAAATCAGCGCTTTTGGCTATGATATCCGTAGACCTGATTCGGCAAGCCAATTTGAAGAAGGTATCTTTCATGGTTACAAGGGTATAAAGACTCAAAACCGACAGCCGATAAGTAGGTAAAGAAATCTTGCACTAATGCAATATTCTGCAACACAGATGCAATTTCATTAATTCAAGCAAGAGTCCAGTGGGTGAGACTTACGTCTAAGGGATAGAATTGGTGTTACTTTAGTTTGTTGCTTTCTATACACAACTATGCTTCACATTGTTTTTTCTTTTATAGCCTTCTCCAGCAATTCACCCCCCCTGGAGAAAGTTAGGCACTACAGGGTGTTGTGTCAGACGCGATGATAGGTCTTGTGGGTGTGGTGATTGTTTTCGTTAACCTTAGAGAAGGATCGGTTGAACCAGCAAGATTAGTCTGATGCGTGAAATCTCAAATGAAACGCTTCAAGTTGCGAGGAAACATGCTTTGCATGTACAACAACATGGAGAAAAAGTACGAAATACGGCAAATAACCTCAGGCAAGCTGGACGCATTAGTGAGGCGCAGAGAAAGCAGGTAGAGAACTGCGTTGAACTGATGCAGCAGTCTGCACAGGGAATGCATGATGCCGTAGATGCTGCATACAAGTCCCCAAAGGATTCAGTAGAAGCCTTTGTATTAGCAGTTGACCATCATGTTATAGCTAATCAGTATCATATAATTGCGAATAATTTGTTGATTGGGCATTAAACTATTTCCTAATAGAAACCCCCTGCTTTTGTAGCAGGGGGTTTTGTCTTTCCAAGGTGTAGATAGGTGTAGAAAGAGGCTGTCTACACCTTCTACGGCGTAGACAAGGTGTAGACAGAGGGTGTAGAAGGTGTAGGAACCCTGCTGTGCAAAGGTTTAAGACAAGGTGTAGAAGGTGTAGACGTAGGAGGTGTAGGTGTAGAAAAGGGACTGTCTACGCCCCTTTTTGGCACTTCTCAGGATGTCGTCTACACCTTCTACACCTGTCTACACCCCCTCAGTTCTTGTTAGTTAAATTAGTCGGGCAACCACTTGAATTTTGTTGTCTGTGCTGTTTCCTCGACCTCTAGCCAGCCATCTTTTACGAGCTTGATTAACTGTTCTTCTAGCTGGTCAGGCTGAGAGAGTTTGACTTTCATCTGTACAATTTGCCGCTTCGTGTAGAACTGATCGGGATGTTTCTCGAACCATGCAATGAGGATTTGTTCATCGGTTCCAGTTGCAGTTTGAGTGATTGATTCAGGCTCACAGATTACCTCTTCAAACAGCTTTTCTAGCGTTTCCAAGTCGTATCCAGATGCATTGAAACTAAATCCATCTGCGCTATCTTCAGGCTCGCCCAATGGGGCTACAACTGCCTCTAAATGTTGCGTTGGCTGGGTGTTAGATTGACCTTTACATAGTTCAGGAAAGCGGTTTAGGAGCCACACGACCGGATCAGGGTGTCCCCACTCATTTAGCTCGGTGAGCATCCATTCAGGGATGCTCCACTCAAACGATTCATCCCCGCGAGTCACGATGTAGCGACCGGTTGGACTGCGGTCGCCCAGTTCGTCCTCCTCATGAATTGCCTGGATGCTGACCCGCTCAGATCGCCAGGCTGCGTCAATGTTCTTCAGTCCATGTGCGCCGCTGGTGTCTACTTGGCTGATGCCAATCAGCGTCCCACAGGTCTTAGCTAGTTTCATCAAGGCAGCATTGAGCAGGGGGTTCAGCTCCAGTTCGTAGGTGCCATAAGCGGCAAACATTTCGTCGAACACCCAGCCCTCGCCCTTCAGGGAACCTTTTGGAGCTTTGCTGATGCGTCGTGCTACGTCATCTAGGGCGAAAGAATAGCCTTCGGGAGAGTCTTCCATTCGTGCCCAGTGCAGCGGAGCCACATCGCTATCCGTTGAAAAGTAACCGATTTCATGCCCCATGCCCATGCGAGCGATCGCCAGCAGAGTCGCAAGAGTGGTCTTTCCGCTCTGACTATTACCCCAAAACCAGCAAAAGGGTTGATTGAGCAGTGTTCCAAGCGGACAACCACTTTGCGCCATTGCCTTTAACAGTGCCTTCATCCGTTCCCTTACATCTAGGTAGATGGTTAGGTCAGGTGCCTCTGTCTGCCGGTAAGCCTGCGCGGGAGATGCAGTTTTTGGAGCAGCGCTGCCATAACGCCCCAAATGATTGTGAACGTTGATTTCTGGATTGAGGGCAAGATTCACGGCAGGGCGACCCCTTGCGGATATCTCTTCGAGATCACCTTCTTTGTCTGCTCCGACGGCTGGCAGCACTGCACCTGGTGGCTGAAGTTGGGTAGGTGGAACCGAATCACTTGGCTCTGCTGCTTCAGCCGCCTCTGCTGAGATCGCCGCCTTCACCTCAACCAAGTCCAGTGCTTTGACATCACCTAAAGCCATTCGCCGCACCATGTAGGCATAGCCTGCAAGCCTGTCTTGCGCTGGCAAGCGTTTCAATAGGTCAGCGATCGCCGGTTCATCATCGACCAGGACGGCATACTCAACCCGCTGCTCATAGGGCAGAAAATCCATCACCTTCATCAGCTGCTGCTCTCTGGGTGATACCTCCTCCCCTGCCAGTCCAAAGATGCTCAGAATGTCCCCTGCACCAATTCGACTTCCCGGCAGCAGACAGAGCTTGCCAGAGGTTTGAAAGTCTCGCCAAACCGTGCCCAGGTAGCTAAACCCAGCAATACCAGCCATCACTCCCACTCCTGGCAGTGGAGCCACGAACGGCAGGGAGATGGCGATCGCCCCTAAGCTGACGAGTCTTGCCCCATCACAATTGCTGCGCTCTTTGTCGGCGGTGTGCTGCAAAACTCCAACCCGGTAGCGCAGCGCGTCTAAGATCTTCCCCTGAAGTAAGTAGTCTTCAAAATTCATCGGCGTTAGTCTCTAAAAGCATTAAGTAAGAGCGGGTTCCCCCGCTCCGTTCAACAAATTAATCAGCAGTCTTGGTCTTGCGAGTGCGGTTAAAGTCCTCCACCGCATCCCAGAACATAGAGCCTGACAGCTCAGCCGCCACAACCGACAGAATGAACCAGACCAGGCGGGAGAGGGTAACTCCAAACCAGTAGCCGAAGGGATGGTTTTGATAGCTCATGATGATGTCCACGGCATAGGTAGAGAGGATCACAAAGCCTTGTTTGCGAATCTCTAACATCCCGGCTCGTTTGTATTGCTTCCACCGCACACCAACAATATCGATCGCCTTTTTTGGCTTGTCCGGCAGAACCTCACTCTCTACCTCCCTCAACCGCTGCTTGGCAATGTTGATCGCAATGCCTCTGAATACCCGTGCTTGAATGGCGTTGATGACAGCACTGAACAGGAACGAGAACCAGAAGCTGATGGAAAGGGCAGCAACAACAATGTCTAGAGGATTGGCATCATCGCCGCCATAGGGCTTCAGCACAAAGCTAGGGGCACCGGGATCGAGCACCTGCCAGTAGCCTTCAGCTGACACAAACACAAAGTAGATGGTGGCAATCCCGTACAAAATCGCTGCCCCCCGGCCGGTCACCCACAGGTAAATGTGAGGGAGAAGGGTAAGCACATCGTGCATGGCATCTAGAGCAGCGTCTAACCCTTCCCATCCTTTTAATTCAGGCTCATCAAACTCACTCTTCCCCCTCGTGTCAGTAGGGCTAGAAGGGGTAGAACCACCCGGTTTATTCGCTGTAAATTTAGCCATCTTGTCGCTCCCTTGCCGCTTCCAGGCGATCGTTGATTAAGTCACCGAATGGGGATGTTTTAACGTAGGCAATCCCAATCAGGAGCAGGATTGTAGCGAGGCACCCGGCACTAATCCGGGCGTAGAACTGGTGAGTCATGCGTCTACTCCTGCCCCATTGCCTGCTCAATCCGCTTAGCGAGCCGCTCATCAACCTGGGAAACTTGTTCCCAGGCTTCACTCACTAGTTCACACTCTGCTTCGGTGCGATCGCCGCCAGATGCCAGGATTGTGGCAACCTGAGCCGCTAACGCTTCCTCGACTCCTGCCTTTTTGAGCTGCTTAAAGAATTGCTCGTGCAGCCTGTAGGACGATTTAACCTGGTTCAGTAGCGCCTCAGCAAAGGCGAATTGACGAAACGGCTCGAACGCTTCAAGTCCCTTCAAAATGCCAAACATCTCGATGGAGCGAGGGCTATCACTATTTGGCTTCCAGACATCCTCCATCGTCTCGCCGGTGCTGTTGAGGTGATAGGCAAAGATGCTGGTCAAAAGGAGCAGCTTTTCATCTACGTTGAGAGCTTCCAGCCTTACACCGTAAAGCTCCTGAAGAGTGTCAAAAAAATCGCCTGTAGCGCCTTGATATCCGAGTAATTCTGCTTTGTGAGCCATGATGAAGGAATCTCCTATGAATTCGGTGTTTGTGGGAGTTGCCAGCCGTTGATCTGTGGTGGAGAGGCGGCTGGTTAATCGTTGATCAGTCCTCGAAACAGTTTGGCTAGCCCGAACATCAGTAGAAAAATTGACCCGATGACCATCGCCGGGAAGATGGCGAGTGCCAGCAGCGCAGCGAAAACCAGCTCAATTGGGGCTTGGCTGTTGAGGTTTCGGAGGAATAGAGCGGCAGCGAGTTTGAGTTGCTGGTTCATAGCTCGATAGGTTCTGTGAATCGGAAATCGGTAGACGCAGATTCAGCAGCAGGGGCAATCGCTGGCGGCTCTGCCGCTGAGTAGGAGCTAGATGGAGACGGATCTGGGTATCGATTTGGGTCAAGCTCCCAAGTCTCGATTAGGTGCCTGCCATACCGAGAAACCATCAGGGCGATCGCCTGCGAGGGGCTTGCAGTTCTGGTTTTAGACTGAATTTGGTCAACGACGGCTCTAATGTCTGGGTCGAGTACGATGCGGGAGTTTGCCATTACTTCGCCCTCACAGTCTTGCCATGCCCAGAATGCTGATGAACTGCGGATCAGGAACAATCTTGAAGCGTCCCTTTGTCGCTGCTTGCAATGGTTCTGCAAGTGGCGCTGAACCGCCAATGATGAGAACCTCGCCCAGTTCACCGGAGCTAAGCCAGCGCCCCCAGCGAGTCTTGACCTCACCTCGAATCTCATCCAGCCACTCAGCACGAGCATTTTCAAAGGCAGCTCGGAAGTTAATACCGGAAGTTCCCAGTTCATAGTCGCCGCGCTCAACGCCGTCCATGATTGCGGCAAGTGGGGCGGATGCTCCGATTTGAGCATTGAGGCGAACGCTAATTTTGATTGCTAGTTCTTTAGTTCCCGGCAAAATCAGGTCTGCATCTCGCATTAGTGATCCAGAGACGCTGTAAAGCCTGCCGATACCAGTTCCACCGCCTAAATCCAGAACACCATTAATGTTCTGCCTGCTGCTGTATAGCCGATGGAGCGATGCCCACCTGTAAGCCGCAAGAGTTTCATCAATCGGTTCAACCTTGCGAACAGTGGCAATGACAGACTCACCGTTGCGCGTGAACTCGTGGATACCCTCGATCGCCTTGACCTGCTTGACGGCTAGCTCAGAACGGCTGGTCGGAAGGGCGATCGCTAGTCTCTCTACCCGCACTGTGTTCTGCCCTAGATTTGGCTCTAAGGCAGCCAGGACAAGCTTTCGCGCCAGTTGGCACTTATCATCCTGAACGACTGGAATTCCTGCATTGTCACGGGCCACGGCACCCAAAACGAAATGCTCCCCCTCAAACTCAATCACCACGCTTTGATCATCTGGCTGCATGTCTTGCCAGCTTGGGTCAAAGTGCTTGATGAATGCCGGAATGCTGCGAACTTGACCGCAAGGATCAAGCCATTGCAGCGTTCTGTTGCCACCGTCGAAGCAGACTAAGGGACGAATTAGCCCCGTGTTCTCTGAACGTTCGCTAAGTGTCCCTTTTGTGGACTTAGACAACGCTGAAGTCATGCTGTCTTTTCTCCTGTTTTCATTTGCTAAAAGCTTTGCAATTACTGATTTTGAAGCCAGCTCAGAGGCAACGGAAGGAGGGGCGACCGCTTATTTTTCTACGTTCGTTGCGTGTTCGCTTGCTGTCCGTTGCCGATCATATGTTAGCATCGAAATAGAATCGAATAACATCTTTTTCGATTCTATTTCGCTTCGATTAGAAAGCGATTCAGTTCACTCAGATACGATATGGAGGTAAAGTGAATCAGCCTGAATCCGTGAGCAAAAGATTTTCGATTACTGTCCCAGACGAAGTTTACGCAGACCTTGAGAAATGGGCTGACGGTGAAGGTAGACCGACAGCGAATTTGGCTGGGTTTTTAGTTGAAGTGGCTGTTAAGCGAAAATACAAAGACAAGTATCCCGATGTAGAGCAAGGCAAGTGAGGCGACCGCCATGACTCAATCAGAACCATCGCGGTTAGACCGCATTGAGCGAATTTTGGAGCAGCTTGCGTTGCGGGCTGAGACAACTGATCAGCAGATTGCACGGCGGGCTGAGTTAACTGATCAGCAGATTGCATCTAATGCTAGGGCGATCGAAGCTAACAGCAACGCACTCGCTGAAACGCGACGGCTGCTTGAGGAGTCAGGACAGCGCACTAGTGAACACATCGAGGACTTAACCCAGATGTTTTTCTCACACGTAGAACAAGCAGATGCAGACCGTGCTGAAATGCGGCGAATGATTGAAGAGATGTATGGCAACCGTTCCAATGGCAACGGCAGTAGTGAAGAAGAGTGAGGCGATCGCAATGCCACCAAAAGAGCCACCAGGCGGGATTGAACTTAAGGTCAGTCAAATTTAGAGGACAGTGGAGCTTACCAACGTGAGAATTACCGACCTCGATCAGCGGTTAACTAGTAGGTTGGATCGCGTTGCCGAAAACTTGGAAGCCATCACCGATCAGATCGGACGGTTCACCGAGAATTTGACGCGGCTGGAGCTGCAAATAGAGCGAATTGCAGACACAAGCCAGCAGCAGGCAGAGACGGCAGCACGACAGGCTGAGAGCGTATCAAAGCTCGTTGACCTGTTGCAACGGCAGATCTGAGGCGATCGCCATGAGAAGCAAACCTTTTGCAGCAATCGCCCTGGTAGTAGCCTTTGTGGTGTCTGTTGCCATACCTACGAGAGCAAACCCAGCAAGTCCCACCCCCCCGGCAATTTGTGACACGGGAGCAGGATGCCTTTGGCTTGGGGTTGCTGGGATCGGAGGAATTACCTATTACATTTGGGAAGACAATCAAACAGGAGGGAGACACTACTCACCTATCGAAAAGCCTGAAGAGGTAGTCTCAGAGTGGGATGAGCCGATCATTACGGCAAGCCCTGAAGAGGCAGATCGGGAATGTAGAGGCAGGGCACGGCAGTACGGAGTTTCGCGTGCCAGAGTTCAACAGCCCAGCAGGATTAGGAGCGGGCAAAATCAGCAGTATCGTTGCTGGTTCAGCTAATTGTTAAGGGAGGAGAAAACTCATGATCGATCTCGAGAATCTTCAAACCTCAACCCTTCCGGTTGGAGCAAAGCCAGGGCAAATTATGCTTTTGGTTGACTTGACCCTAACCCCTAACCCAATGGCAGCGCTAGATTTACTTAAATCAATGGGTTATGAGCCTCAGTTAAAATTCTGCACCTTTACCACCGGCTTGCACATCATTGCAGTTTTGAAAGATGAGCGGTTCGACCTCGCTCAGCCAATCGATGATGAATACCTCATGGACGAATGGATCGAACTGGTTGAACGTATCAACAAAGATGCTGTCAGGCTTTGGAGAGGGCATCCGAAACAGGTTACGTTGCAAGCAAGGGAACGACAGCAACAAACAAAGGGTAAGTGAGGCGATCGCTATGAGTGCCATTCAACTTCAACCGCATTTAACTTTTGAAGAGTTCCTAGACTATGACACTGGGACAGAGAACCTGTATGAGCTTATTGATGGCTCGCTTATAGCAATGTCTGAACCATCTCGGTTGCATCAGAGGATTGCTCGGTATCTGGATCTGACATTTGGAGATGAAATCGAGCGGTTGGAGTTGCCTTGGGAACCTGTTCGGAACACTGCAATTAAAGTGCCTGGTAGAAACTTGGCAGATGGCAGACGACCAGACTTGGCGATCGTGACAATACCTCAGACTGAGGAGGAGTCTCAAACAAAAGGTATTCACACCACACCACACATGATTGTCGAGATTGCTTCAAGCAATTGGGGTGAGGACTTGAAGAGAAAAGTTCTTGCTTATGCCCATTTGGAAGTACCCGAGTACTGGGTCATTGACTATGGAGGTCAAATTCCTGAAAAGCACTGTGATCGAGGCAAAGGAGTAAAGACCATCGTCTACACTTTGCAGGGATATGGATACGTTAAGCAGGAATTTGTCGGCGACGAGCTTATTCCTTGTCGAACTTTCCCAGAAGTCAAACTGACAACAAACCTCGTAGTTAGAGCTGGTAAGTGAGGCGGCGAGAGCAAGATAATTAGTGTGGTTAGAGGAAAGACTGATATGGCACGTGACATAATTCAAGCCCAACTGGAAGCGACAGAGGCAAGAATTCACACCCTCGACCAGCGTTTAACCGAACGCTTGGATCGGGTTGTTGAATCCATTGACAGGCTTACTTCTCAGGTGAGTGAGTTTAATTCAGGACTTACCCAAATGAAGGGAACGATGCAACAAATCCTTCAGGCAATCGAAGCTGACCGGGAAGTTGCAAAAATGCAAGCCACCAACGTGCAACAGATGGTGCAACTATCAGCAGCACAACAGCAAACCATTAATTTGCTAATTGGCAAACTGGCATCTTAGCTCCTTTGGCTCAACCGCTGGTGAACAGAGAACGAAACATTCTTAAGAAATGAGAGTAATCATTTCAACGAGAAATTTAAAGCGATCGCTTGTGTTAGATCTCTGCTACAATCACGCAAAATGGGACAAGTTAACTTATGACCACTGTTGTGAAAGCTACACTAGGGCAACGGATGCGACAAAGGAGGGAGATGCTTGGTCTTTCTCGGCATAAAGTTGCTGTTGCCTGTGAGGTCACTGAAAACACAGTGACTAACTGGGAGAACGGCAAGCACACTCCAAAGCTGCCGCCGAAACAACTAGTTGCGCTACTCGCAACCCTTCAGTGGGAACTACAAGATTTGATTGATGATTAGGGAGGAAAGGGTCAAACACTAAACGTACAAAGCCCCTAATAGCAGGTGCTATGAAAGGCTAAAAGAAAATTTAAAAACCAAAAACCGAGCCGCTTGCTCAAACTGCATCCCAGAAGTCGCCAAACTAAGCGATGCAAATTTGAGTTCACCAACGTCCCGGTTCCGGTCTCTTAGCACTACTAGATGTCTAGCAGGCAAGAATTGTCTATGCTTTTTTCTTTAGTGGATGCACGTAATTCCGTGAGTTCCAGATGGATTCCGGAGAATGCTTCCATGTCGATATTAGCAAAAAACTACCTTTTTGCCACCCTGACCCTCAGGGTGTAAGAGACCTGAATTCAAAGCAACGTGACGGCTCGGCTCCCATCCAACACCACAGGGTAGCCGACAATGAAAATTTCTTATGATGCAAACTTCAGAATCGTCGAGAAGACCGACCCACAGAAACTAAGGTATAGAGAGACATTTAAACCTACTCAGGAAAGGGGTTGCAAGATAACTCCTCAAAGCAAACCTGGAGTAGCACTCGCCCCTGCATCGAAGCCCTTAACGCCATTACTTGAGCGGTTTAGCCACAAGATTGAGCAGGAGTTCGTTCACGGATCAGCAATTGACCCTGAACTCTATCACGCTGCCGTATCCATCGTCTGCGACGTTGAGACAACAGAAGCAGGTGATGTCTTTACACCCATTCATGAAGCACTGAACTGGCAATACACACGGTTTGGGTATCAGGTCAAAGAGTCTTTTCAGGCAGCACTGATTCTTAATGAGGATGGCTCAGCCTGGCAGGCAAAGCTTAGTAATCCTAGATGGGACACTAAGAAGGGCAAACAGCAGAAGTATGAAACTCCCGTAGGCAACGGGTCAAGGGCTTATTTTCCTCCTGTTCCCACAAGCATCAGGCAACGGATCAGCGCCAGGTTTGGGGTAGAAGTGCCCCTGGACGGTTCCTTCTGGCAGTGGCTAGAGAATCATCCAGAAATTCCCGTCGTCTTTACTGAGGGAGCTAAAAAGGCACTCTCGCTCCTCAGCTTGGGCTATGTGGCGATCGCTCTCTACGGGGTCAATGGGGGCTACTCCACCAAAGATCGCTTAGGAAACCCTATTGATCCCTCCCTCATTCCTGACTTAGAGCGATTTGCTATAGCAGGACGGCGAACCTGCCTTGCCTTTGACCAGGATGAAAAGTTCAAAACTCAGCGACGGGTTAACACGGCCCTGACTCGATTCGGCAGTTTGGTGAAGGCTGCTGGCTGTGATGTAGCGATCGCCAGTTGGGATGGTGAGCAGGGCAAAGCGAAGGGCGTAGATGACCTGATCGCAACTCGCGGCGCGGATGCCTGGCACCAGGCGCACGACGGGTCCCTCCCACTCGAACACTGGAGGATCTGGCAGCGGCTAGAAAACCGCCTGACCTACAGTGCGGCGCTGCGAGTTAGCACGGCTGATTTAAGCACTTTGCAGATAGCGAATCTCCCAGAGCAGGGAATTATTGCCATTGCCTCCTCGAAGGGATCAGGTAAAACGAAGTTTCTCGGATCGGTTACTGGCGGTGCTGAAAAAGTGATTGCAGCAGGGCACCGGACTGCGCTGATGCGGAACCTTTGCGATCGCTTACAGCTGGGCTATCGGGGTGATCTGGACAAGGTAGCCGGAGAATTCATTAACGGTTGTGCCTACACGCTGCGGGTTGGGCTGTGCGTTGATAGCCTGCTTGCAATCGACCCTAGCCGCTTTGCAGGGTGCGATTTGATTCTAGATGAAGTGGTGCAAGTCGTTCGCCATTTATTGACCAGTTCGACCTGTCAGAAGGAGGGGAAACGCCCTGCATTGCTAGCCCGTTTCCGAGAACTGATTCAAGCAGCGCGGCGGGTCCTGCTGGCTGACGCTGATCTAGACAATGCGACGCTCAACTACATTCAGGATTTGCGAGGGGACGATTTGCCTGTTTTCCTCATCCGCAACGATTACACCCCCACGGGCTACCCGGTACGGTTTATTCAGTCTTCTGACCAGACCACCATTATCGGCGAGCTACTCCAGGCTATGCAACAACTAGAAGCTGGCAAGGTGCTGATGGTTTGCACCGACAACAAGGGGAAGGCGATCACCCGTCTAATTGCCAAAGAATTGCCCCAAAAGCGTGTACTGCTAATCAATTCTGAAACCAGCGGCAGCGAGTGTGAACGGGAGTTTATTCAAAGCCCTGATGTTGTCCTGAAGCGGGGCGAGTATGACGTGATTATTGCCTCTCCGTCAATGGCAACGGGAGTGAGCATTGAAACTCAAGGCGTTATCAGCCAAGTCTTTGGAATTTTCACAGGCGGCAGCTCCACTGATGCTGACATGGCTCAGGCGCTAGGACGGGTCAGAGAATCTGTTGAGCGGATTGTCTGGTGTGCCAAGCGCGGCTTCAATTTCAGCAAGGTTAGCCGCTCAACCAATGCGCTTGAAGTGAAATCCCACCTGCAATCAAGGACAAGTACCACAGTCAGATTGGTCCGCTCTGGACTGAGGGAAGATACTGTTGAGGCGATCTCCAGCTACGACTGGCAAGCTGACCCACACGTCAATTTGTTTAGCCGGATTAGTGCAGCGCAGAATTTCTCAATGCACAGCCTGAATACTGCTCTACTGGTGCGGCTAAAGTATGAAGGAAATCGGGTTCAGGTTGAAGATCATCGCTCTAACAGTGTTGTTAAAGAACTGCTGCGAGACGCAAAAAACGAGCTGAGGCAGATGGACGCGGTGGCACTGATCAACGCCCCCCAGCTCACTTACTCTGAAATCCTTCTACTTGAGCAGCGCGAAACCTTAAGCCCAGAAGAAAATTTAGCCGTTTCACGGTTCTACCTGGCTGATTTCTATTGCCTGGATAGCCTGACTTTGGATGATGTCTTGTGGGATGACGAAGGGCGGCGACGGGGGGAACTGCTCAGCTTAGAAGCGCAGCTCTACCCCGGCATGACAATTGACCTCACTGCAAAAACATTGCAAAAGCAGGCATCTTGGAATCGCGGGATTTGCCCCTGGGATATCAGTGGCTCTGAACTGCGTCGCGCGCTCAGGGCAAAGCTTGGGTTAGAGACGTTTTTGAACCCAGAGCGAGAGTGGACTAAATATGACCTACAAGAGGTGGCGAGCACCGCAAGACAGTTAGCTACACAAGTCAAAGTTGCCTTGAACTTCACCGTTAGTTCAAAGGTGAGTGACACCCAAATCGTTCACCAGCTTCTATCCCAGATGGGTGTGAAAACTGTTTCGCGGTGGTCACGCTCAGTAGAGGGGCACAAAGGAGAGAAGCTACGGGTTTATCGTCTTGATGCTGACCACTGGCAGCGGATAACTGACATCCTGGAGCGTCGAAAAGCAAGGCGAGAAAAGTTTGCTCAAAACGACTCCGCGCTTGGATTACCCCCCCAGGTATGTAGTCAAAAAACAGGGGGGGATCCGAGCCAGTCCACCATTTTCAGCCAAGAAGACTGGCTATCACCTGAATCATTGGCAGATGTGAGGAACCTTCTGGAAAATGCAGCAACCTCAGAAGCAAGAGCAAGGGAAACTGGGCAAACACCTTGGGAAAAAGCTTCAATTAATTAGTAGCTCCGTTAATCCGTTAAGTTGTTAGCTGTCAGTTAAGTCTAGAGAAGGGGAACCTTAAAGTTGACCTATTGCGAGACCAGGGACATCATGCTGTTTCTTGGTTGCCATCAAAGTTTGGGTTGTTTGTCATGGTGCAGTGTTATGGGCATCGATCGAGATCACTCATTCCTTATCCATTAGCCCTACTCTATGTCAGAAAGAATTGACAAGCGCTCCTTCAATGAGCGGGACATTTGTACAAAGTACATTACTCCAGCATTAGAACGAGCGGGGTGGGATACTTTAACTCAGATCCGTGAAGAATTTCCGCTGACCAATGGGCGAATTCTCGTTCGAGGCAAGTTGCATACCCGTGCCAAAAACAAACGGGCGGACTATGTGCTTTTTTACAAACCGAATATTCCGATCGCCATCATTGAGGCAAAGGACAACAATCATTCCCTGGGAGATGGAATGCAGCAAGGGCTTGGCTATGCCGAAATGCTCCAAGTGCCCTTTGTTTTTAGTTCCAATGGCGACGGGTTCTTGTTTCATAACAAGATTGCCACTGATGGCATTATCGAGCGTGAACTTAGGCTAGACGAGTTTCCATCGGCTGATACGCTTTGGCAATGGTGGTCTGCTCATCGCGGGCTGTCTGAGCAGCAGAAAAATCTAGTCACGCAGGATTACTACAGTGACGGCAGCAATAAAACCCCACGCTACTATCAATTGCTAGCCATCAACAAAACCATTGAAGCGATCGCTAAGGGTCAAAACCGTGTCCTGTTGGTCATGGCGACTGGCACGGGCAAGACCTTTACCGCCTTTCAGATCATCTGGCGGTTGTGGAAATCTAAGACTAAAAAACGCATTCTGTTTTTGGCTGATCGGAATATTCTGGTCGATCAGACCATGACTAATGACTTCAAGCCCTTTGGCTCGGCGATGACCAAGATCCAAAAGCGGCAAGCGAACAAAGCCTATGAGATTTATCTCTCCTTGTATCAGGCGGTTTCTGGCACGGAAGAGGAGCAGAATATTTATAAGCAATTTAGCCGTGACTTTTTCGATCTGATTGTGGTGGATGAGTGCCATCGGGGGAGTGCAGCGGAAGATTCGGCATGGCGGCAAATTCTGGACTACTTTTCTTCTGCTACTCAAATCGGGCTAACGGCTACCCCAAAGGAAACCAAAGAAGTTTCTAATATCGATTATTTTGGCGAACCCATCTACACCTACTCTCTACGACAGGGTATTGATGACGGTTTTCTTGCGCCCTATAAGGTAGTCCGCATTGATATTGATAAGGATTTAGAGGGTTGGCGACCGAAAAAGGGGATGGTCGATAAATACGGCAACGAGATTGAGGATCGCATTTACAACCAGAAAGATTTTGACAGAAACCTGGTATTGGAAAGGCGCACTCAACTGGTCGCTCGGAAAATCAGTGAATTTTTGAAGCAGACGAACCGCTTTGATAAGACCATTGTTTTTTGCGAAAACATTGATCATGCGGAGCGGATGCGGCAGGCGATGGTTAACGAAAACGGTGATTTAGCTGCCGAAAATTCTCGTTACGTGATGCGGATTACAGGCGACAACGAAGAAGGCAAGGCAGAACTGGACAATTTTATTTTCCCGGAATCAAAATATCCGGTGATTGCGACCACTTCTAAATTGATGTCTACGGGCGTTGATGCCCAAACTTGCAAGCTGATTGTGCTTGATCAGCGGATTCAGTCAATAACCGAGTTTAAGCAAATTATCGGTCGCGGCACCCGCATCAATGAGGACTACGACAAGTTCTATTTCACGATCATCGATTTCAAAAAAGCCACTGAACTATTTGCTGACCCCGATTTTGATGGCGACCCAGTGCAAATCTACGAGCCGAAGCATCTGGATGACTCGCCAGTGCCACCGGAGTTACCAGAAGGCGAAGAACCTGAAGATGACTATCAATACCCTGAACCAGGTCAGAGCAATTTATGGACTGGTGTAGCTGAGTCTGCTGATTCTGACTATGAGCCTAATGCGCGACGCTATGTGGTGGCTAATGTTGAGGTCAAGGTGGTTGCCGAGCGGGTTCAATATTTTGATGCGAACGGCAAACTGGTCACCGAATCGCTTAAGGACTATACCCGCAAAGCATTAACCAAGGAATTCGCCTCGCTGGACGACTTTCTCCGACGCTGGAGCAGTGCCGAGAAGAAACAGGCGATCGTTGATGAATTGGCTAACGAAGGTGTATTCTTTGAGGCGCTGGCTGAAGAGATCGGGAAAGATTGCGACCCCTTCGACCTGCTTTGCCATGTTGTTTGGGATATGCCCCCACTGACCCGCCAAGAACGGGCTGAGCAGGTTAAAAAGCGCAATTACTTTACTCAATACGGCGACCAGGCTAGACGAGTGCTAGAAGCCCTGTTGGATAAGTATGCCGATGGAGGTGTTGGGCAGATTGAGGAAACACAAATTCTCACGGTTGCGCCCTTTACCGAGTTTGGCACCCCGATCGAGATTGTCCGTGCTTTTGGTGGGCTGGACAACTACCAGCGGGCTGTAAACGGCTTAAAAGAGTCACTCTACAGCGCATAATCTCTACAGCGCATAACCAGGAAATCTTAGATATAGAGCATGGCGATCGCGACTCTCATCAAAACAATTCAAGACATCATGCGTAAGGATGTGGGTGTCGATGGCGATGCTCAGCGCATTAGCCAGATTGTCTGGCTGCTCTTTCTCAAGATTTTTGATGACAAAGAGCAGGAGTGGGAGTTTACCGTTAAGGGGTATAAATCGCCGTTACAGAGCCAATTTCGCTGGTCAACCTGGGCAAAGAATCCAGAAGGAATGACGGGCGAGGAGTTGATCGGTTTTGTCAACAACGATCTGTTTCCGTCGCTGAAAAAGCTGGCGAATGCGGCTGGGGTTTTGCCTCACGGTAGGGTCGTGGGTGCGGTGTTTGAGGATGCCTATAACTACATGAAGTCTGGCACTTTGTTGCGTCAGGTGATTAATTGCATCGAAAGCGATGTGGATTTCAACTCGTCTAGCGATCGCCATCTGTTTAACGACATCTACGAAAAGATTTTGGCGGATCTGCAATCGGCGGGTAATGCGGGTGAATATTACACGCCTCGCGCTGTGACCCAGTTTATGGTGGATATTATCAACCCGCGATTGGGAGAAAAGGTGCTAGACCCCGCCTGTGGCACGGGTGGTTTTTTGACCAATACGATCGAGCACTTGAAGCCGCAGGTCAAAACGGCTGAGGACTTGAAAACCCTGCAAGACACGATCACTGGGGTAGAAAAGAAACCGCTGCCGCACATGCTAGCCATGACTAACGTGATGCTGCACGGCATTGATGTGCCCACCAATATCCGTCACGACAACACCTTGAGCCGTCCGCTGCGGGATTACGGACCCAAAGATCGGGTGGATATCGTCATTACCAATCCGCCGTTTGGGGGTATGGAGGAAGACGGCATTGAAAACAACTTTCCCAGAAAGTACCAGACCCGCGAAACAGCCGACCTGTTTATGGCGTTGATTATGCACCTGCTCAAGCCCGACACCGGACGCGCTGCTGTGGTGTTGCCCGATGGGTTTCTGTTTGGTGAAGGCACTAAAACGAACCTGAAGCGGGAGTTGCTGGAGGAGTTTAACCTGCACACGATCGTCCGGTTGCCCAAGGGTGTGTTTAGCCCCTACACGGGCATCAATACCAATATTCTTTTCTTTGAAAAAGGGGAGCCAACGCAGGATGTCTGGTTTTTTGAGCATCCCTATCCGGCAGGCTACAAGTCTTATTCGCGCTCGAAGCCGTTGACGATTCAGGAGTTTGATCGAGAGAAAGAATGGTGGGGCGGTGCAGCCCGAAAGGGGCGTAAGGTTAACGAATATGCCTGGAAGGTGTCGGCGCAGGAGATCGCGGCGCGTAACTATAACCTCGATTGCAAGAACCCCCACGAAGTTGAGGTGAATCATGGCGAGCCGGATGAACTGATGCAGGAGTATCTGGCGATCGTTGACCAGCTTGAAGCGGCTCAAGATGCTCTAAAGCAGGAATTGATCCAGGCGCTGGGGGAATAGCGATGAACCTGCTAGAAAAACACTTTGACCTTGCCTTTGCAGCACCGGATGGCATTCAGAAATTGCGCGAACTGATTTTGACACTGGCGATGCAAGGTAAGTTAGTGCCGCAAGACCCAAGCGATCAACCCGCTAGCGAATTATTAGAGACCATCGCGGCAGAGAAAACAAGGCTGGTGAAGGAAGGAAAAATCAAGCAGTCTAAGCCGATGCCGGAAATTAAGCCGGAAGAAGTACCTTATGAATTACCACACGGATGGGAGTGGGTACGTTTAGGAGAAATAGGTGAGAGTAATATTGGTCTAACCTATGCTCCATCAGATATCTCTGACACAGGTACTCCCGTTCTAAGATCAAATAACATCCAGAATGGAAAGCTCGATTTAACAGATCTAAAACGAGTCAACAAAGACATTAAAGAAAATGTTTTAGTTCAGAAAGGCGATCTTCTCATTTGTGCAAGAAATGGCAGCAAAGCACTTGTAGGAAAAACAGCACTAATCACAGATTTATCTGAGGATATGGCTTTTGGTGCTTTTATGGCTATTTTTAGAAGCCGATTTAATGAATTCTTACTGTATTTCATCAACTCCCCGTTATTTCGCAGAATGATTGATGAAGTTAACACAATGACAATCAATCAGATAACTCAAGGTAATCTCAAATCGACTATTTGTCCTCTTCCACCCCTTGCAGAACAACACCGCATTGTTGCCAAAATCGATCGCCTCATGGCTCGTTGTAATGAACTGGAAAAGCTGCGGGCAGAACGCAACGAAAAACGAATCACCATTCACACCGCTGCCTGCGATCGTCTGCTGACAGCTAAAGAAAGCAACGACTTCAGCACCGCTTGGCGCTTCATCATGCGACACTTTGGCGAACTCTCCTCAGTCAAAGAGAACGTAGCTGAACTGCGTAAGGCGATCCTGCAATTGGCTGTCATGGGCAAACTAGTGCCACAGGACCCAAATGATGAGCCTGCTAGTGAGTTGTTGAGGGCGATCTCAGCAGAGAAAGAACAACTGGTAAAGGAAGGGACAATCAAACAGCCCAAGCCATTACCAGAGGTTAAACCGGAGGAAGTGCCTTATCAACTGCCTAAAGGATGGGAGTGGACGAGGCTGGGAGATGTGTCGCTCTACAGCGACTCTGGTTGGAGTCCACAATGCCTTTCTGAGCCGCGTTCTGGTCAAGAATGGGGAGTACTTAAGGTAAGTGCAGTATCGTGGGGAGAGTTCAGACCTGAAGAAAATAAGGCTTTACCTCGCGACAAAGAAGCCAAACCAGAATATGAGGTGCGAGTCGGTGATTTTCTACTTTCGCGAGCGAACACCCAAGAACTTGTTGCTCGTAGCGTGATCGTCAAGGAAACACCAGATCGTTTAATGATGAGCGACAAGATTGTTCGGTTTACTCTTTCTCAAAAAGTTGAAAAGACTTTCATCAATTTTGCGAACCTATCACGATTTGCTCGTGACTATTACGCTCGTAATGCCTCTGGGACAAGTAGTTCTATGAAGAATATTAGCCGAGAGGTTATGAATAACCTGCCAATTCCTCTTCCTCCTCCTGCTGAACAACGCCGCATCGTCACCAAAATCGAGCGACTTATGGCTTTCTGTGATGAGCTAGACCAATGGATCGAGGTTGCTGCGGACAAACAGAGTGAACTACTCAACGCCTTAGTGCCTCAGGTGTAAAGGAGAAGCCATGCGCCTGAAATCGGTTTACATTAGTCAGTACAAAAACCTTAAGGACTTCAATTTGAGCTTTGATGGCAGTAGCTTTATCGATGTCTTTGTTGGTAAAAACGGTACAGGAAAATCTAATTTATTTGAGGCGCTGATCGAAATCTTTCATCACCTTTACAGTTCAAATCAAAAGAAAGCTGAACTCGATTTTAGCTACCGAATTAACTTTGAAATTGATGGAACAGAAATTGATGTAGCTTGGAGATCTAACCAATTCAACATCAACAATAGGAAACGGCAAACCACGAAGAATATCTCACTTCCAGACAACGTACTGATCTATTATTCTGGTCACAATGACACAGTGACAAGTTTGGTTAAAAGATACGAAGATGCATTTCGCGATCGCATCAAGGATGCCAAATTTGATGAAAGCAGACGTTTTATTGGCATTGGCTCTGAATACAAAGAGCTTCTGCTATCCGTCCTCCTGATGCAAGAAAACAGTAATAAGGCGCGACAGTTTATCTGCCACAAACTAGGAGTTGAAACTGTTGCACTAGAAGTTAAATTAGTGCTGCAACGACCTTCCTATGCAAGGTCAAATTCACGCTTTGATATTGAGTTTAATGATGAGAGCGATCAGTATTGGAAGCCGGAAGGAATTACCAAAACTTTTCTCGATCGTTTATCCAACTGCATTAGCCAAGCAACTGATGGCTTTGTGCGACCTGAAGGCTATTTTGCATCTGAAGACCGCTACATTTTGTACTTTGACATCACCAAAATTCAGCAGGAGTTCAGCGATCTCAGCTCACAAGAGTTGTTTCGTCAATTTGACAACCTGAAAACACTGGATATGCTAGCGGAAATCTCGATTCCTCTGCTGCTGGGAAGTGGGATTGAAGCAACAGTTGGACATTTTAGCGACGGTCAATTTCAGTCGGTCTATATCTATTCCATTATCGAACTTTTCAAAGATCGCAACTGCATCACCCTACTAGATGAGCCAGATTCCTTCCTTCACCCCGAATGGCAATTCGATTTTCTCAATCAGGTGTTTGAGATCACCGATACTGCTGCAAAGAACAATCACGTTCTGATGAGTAGTCACAGTGCGGTAACACTAATCCCTCACGACAAGAAGAAAATAAAGTTCTTCGATATAAAAGACAACCAAGCTAACTGCTATGATTTGCCGAAAACTGTTGCTATCAAGAAACTTAGTTCGGATTTAATCAAATATTCCGAGCAAGAGCAATTGCTTAGCATTATCAATGCAATACAGATTGAACAGAAACCAGTGCTTTTTACTGAAGGTAGTACTGATCCCATCATTATCAAAGAGGCTTGGTACAAGCTATTTGATGAGGATATGACGTTTATTCCCTTTTATGCCTTCAGTTGTAGTTATATCAAACAGCTTCTGACTGATAATCGAATTCACGCAGAAATGGGTAACCTTCCAATATTTGCTCTCTTTGACTTCGATAAAGCATATGACCAGTGGAACAGTTTGAATGGCTCTGTGATTGAGACTGATCCATTAAAAGGGATGATTAAGAAATGGACAGAAGGTGAATCGTACGCCATTATGCTTCCTATTCCTGACCATGCAGATATTCGTCGTCAAGTCATCAAAGATGCTTCTACAAATGAAACCTTTTATGGTGAATCTTGCTGTGAAATTGAGCATCTGTTCTATGGTCAAGATGCTACTGCCAATTACTACCAACAGGAACCCTGTGTAGGTGGAAGCAAAATTGTTTTTAAGTCAGATGCAACAAAGACAGTTTTTGCTAAAGAGGTAGTTCCCAAACTTAATGCTGCCTGCTTCGAGGTGTTCCGTCCGATGTTTGAATTTATTGCTTCTGTAAGCTCTAGCGCAAACTCGTCAACTGTGGCTCCCATGGGTAGTTGAAGGGTCGCTGCAACCAGGGGCAATTAGGACCGAAAAGTAGCAAAATCACGACTGATCGGAACATAGTTAGGGAATGGCTCATTGGTTAGGGTATCCAGAATAGCGTGTGCCTGCGTTTCAATCTCAGTCATTGGTTGCAGTAAGCTTGTCTAATTCATCCAGCAATTTGGTGATTTTGTCTCTCTTCTTGCGATCGCCCCACGTCTTATCCTTCTGCAATCGCTTACCAATTTCATTCCAACGCTGAACCAAAACCTTTTCTGGTATCTGCTCCAATTCGGGCTTTAAACCCTTAATCCATGCTTTGATGTCACTTAATGAAAGATTTTTAGCAATAGCTTGCTGCAACAACTCAGATCGTTGCTGCTCATCTTTGACTCTTGCGATCGCCCGGGCTTTTGTAAACTCAATCTTCCCTTGCCTAAGAACATCCAGCACATCCTGAGGCAGATTGAGCAGGGGAAGACGGTTGACCCGAAACGATTCAGCACTAAACCGACCAACTGTAGAGAGTAGAGATTCGAGCGTTTCAAGCTGACGGATAACGTTATCCGTCAAATCCTGCCCTCGCTTTTTTGCATTCGCTGCCTGGTTTAGAACTGCCACCACCTCATCCGTTGAAATGTTGAGGTCAATCGCCATCAACTGCAAAATCCCCTCAGTTTCGTCCACTGGATTGAGGTCATCGCGTTGTAGGTTTTCGATCAGCGCGACTTGCAACGCTTGGCGATCGTTAAAATCCCGAACGACAACTGGAACTTCCTTCAGCCCCACTTCCTTAGCAGCCCGATACCGTCGCTCCCCGGCGATCAATTCATATTCATTACCTAATGGACGAACTAGGAGCGGTTCTAAAATTCCATGCTCCTTGACGGACTGGGTGAGCTGCGCCAGCTTCTCTGGGTCAAAGTAGCGTCGGGGCTGGTGCTTCGACAGCACAATTTTGCGAATCGGAACTGTGCTAGCTGAAGAACCCTCTTCAACCTCAATGCTAAAGAGATCAGTCACACCCCGCATCTGGGGAACTTGAGGACGCTTGCTAACCACTACAGATCCTCCATACCTTGTGCAATTTCATCCAGGACCTTCAGGGATGGGTGCCTGGGTGCATAGACCGCCAGTGGTTGCCGCGCCATTGCTGCATCTGCATAAGCAGTCGCCCGAGGGATCGGAGAGAAAACAGGGGCAAGCGGAGACAACTGCTCCTTTAACGCCTCTAAAATCGCCTTGTCCTGGCTAGCATTGTTATAGATTGTGGGGACAATCCCGGCGATCGCCAGTTTTCGATTCAGGTGCTTTCTTACCTTCTTAATCGTATCCAGCAACAGTTCAGTTCCCTTAAACGCCTTAAAGTGGGTCTGAATCGGAATTAGAACGTGAGTGGATGCTGTTAAAGCCAGGATGCTCAGGACCCCTAAGCTGGGAGGGCAGTCGAGCAAGATGAAGTCATAGTTCTTCGTCACCGGTTCTAGAGCTTCCTTTAACCGCAACTCTCTTGCCATGACAGATGCCAGTTGCAATTCTGCGGCACTAAGCGTAATGTTTGCAGGAGCAAGGCTCATCTTATGCAAGTCCTGCTGGATCGGCAGTTTGCCCTCCTCTTCCAGAATTGCATCCGTGATCGTTTCCTCTAATTCATGAGGTTCCAGCCCCATAAAAGTCGTCAGCGATGCCTGGGGATCAACATCCACCAGTAGGACACGATGCCCGCGAAGTGCCAAGTGGTAGCCCAGGTTCATTGTCACCGTCGTTTTACAGACGCCACCTGCTTGGTTAAAAATAGCAATGACTTTGTGCACGATTTGAGGTGTAGCGACAAGCTCAGTTTATCTGTTGACCACGGTCTTTGAACAAGTTTGATGAACGATTATCCCGATTATTTGCTTGAAGAAGCACTGCGTCTTCTCAACCTGTTGCGTAATGCTCCATTTGAGGACGGCGCACCTCTGAGCCGACAATTTAAGGAGTTACCCGCTCGCCCTGGCATTTATGCTGTGAAACATCGCAATTTAGAAATTTTATACATCGGCAAAAGCACAAACATTCGGGCACGCCTTCGAGGAGGACACAAAGCACTGGGATGGGCATTTATCGATCGCCTCAACCCTGACGATGTGAGGATTGCCTGCACAGCTCTTGCCTTTCAGTGGAATCGAGTATCATATCAGTTAGAGCAAATTATGATTAAGCACGCTCAACCCCCATACAGCGATCGTTAGCATCGGAGAACTGACAGATGCGGACAGCTGACTCAACCACAAAAGCAATCCTCCTCAGTCATTTCCCTGAGCGAATTCAAGCTGCGCTTAAAGCATATGCTTCTGAAGTTGACCTATCCCCCGAGACTGTCGTGCAGTTGGCGATCGCCTACTTCCTGGAATCAGCTGATATCGAGCTAGAACCAGCAGACATTAAGACCAACACCAATAGTCAGGATTCGCTTGGGGCTCCATCCAATCAGGGCGTACTGGCTTGTCTGCCCTTCCTGCTTCAGCGAGGCATTGAACAGTACGCAACAGAGGCTGAATTTCCACCAGAATTTGTAGTCGAACTGGCAGTGACTTTCCTTCTCGACCCAGATGCCAGCAACTTTGAGGATTGCCAGGCTGGTGTTCAGAAAGAACAGGTCTACTTACTCCAGCAATACCGTGAAGCTCGTCAAGTTAAAGCCGCATAGGCGATCATTCTAGATCATGTCCCCACATAAGAGTTGTTGAACTGTAAATTAAGCGCAAATTAAGTGCAAGTCTAGTGTGTCGGACTTGCGCTTAATACACAGATCTACTGCGTTTCTGTAGTTTAGTGATGGGTTCTCTAGATCTGGGTAGCCAATCAGCGGCTGCTTCAAAAACTACCGTTACACTAATCCTGACTCGAACAACATTGCCGAAAACGAACACTGAGCGATCGCGTGTAGCACGGTCTAAAACCCTACTCTGCCGAGAGCTAGGACAAGCAACACTGCCGAGTTAGGGTCATTTTCGGCAATGATGTTAACTGCTAACGGCTGAGATGAGCGGCAGTAGTTGCCTTGAATTCAAAACTAGAACTGGTCTGTCTGCTCCATCTCAATGTTAGCTGGCGATCGCTTCTCAGAACTTAATCCAGAAATCCACCAGTAACATCAACGAGTGAGCCATGAAAAGCAGTTGCATCATCAGACACTAGGAACATGACAGCTCGTGCCATTTCCTCCACTGTATTGGTGCGTCCAATGGGGATTGCTCTTGATCCTTCTTCAAAAGACATGCCGCGCTGTTCCCGTGCATAACGCAACATAGGAGTGTCTACGCCTCCAGGTGAAATCGAGATAATTCGAATGTTGTCTTTGGCATATTCCAAGGCGGCCACTTTGGTTAGCCCAAGCAAAGCATGTTTGCTCACACTGTAAGGACCGATTTCTGTAAAGCCCTTATGTCCTGAGACTGAAGCCGTGTTAACAATACAGCCACCACCCTGCCTAAGCATATAAGGAATCTCATACTTGAGCGAGTAGAACACCCCAACCGCGTTTGTATTCAACGTATCCATAAAATCTGCGGTTGATTGTTCGTGCAGTCTGACAAGTTCTGGATTCACAATGCCTGCATTGTTAAAGGCGATATCCAAACGACCGTAAGTCTGGACACAGCTATCAACAAAAGCTTCAACCTCTTCCTCACGCCTGACATCCGCTCGCATGTAGGTTGCTTCGCCGCCAAATTCCTGAATTCGGGCTGCAACTTGGTTGCCTAAATTCTCACGCCGACCGCAAAAGAAAACCTTCGCTCCTTCTTTAGCAAAAGCATAGGCGGTTCCTTCACCAATTCCAGATGTTGCGCCAGTAATGAGTACAACCTTACCTGCAAATCTGCCATTGGGATTGATAGCCGATGCAGGCTCGGGTGGGGTTTGGGTATTTGCTTGAGCGTTTCCGGTCATGACTGCTGTTGTCAGTCCAGCCATCGCTGCACCACCAATCACCACTTGTCGTCGAGTCAGTTTCTCTGTAACCTGCTGATGGCGATCGCCAGTTTCAGCGGCATCCGAATTTGCAGGATTTGACATTTCCAGTATCCAGGCTTTACTAAACTTCCCCTTTAGGAGAGTACTCAATTCGATGGGGTGTGTCTTGTAGATTTTTGCGATCTTGCAAGCGATATTGCCCTGGTGTCGTTTGAACGAAACGCCTGAAGTGATGGGTTAGGTGACTCTGATCCACAAACCCCGTATCAGCTGCAACTTGCTGGAGTGAAACTCCTCTAGAAATCAAAGTTTTGGCACGAGCGATCCGCACTTGAGCCTGATATTGTTTCAAGGAGATGCCCACTTCAGCTTTGAAGACGCGGCTGAGGTAAGGCGGACTTAAACTCGCAATTTCTGCTAGATGCTTGAGGGTGACATCGTCTCCGTAATAGTCTTGCAGATAGTTGCGAACTCGGCGAATAGCTTCTCGTTCCCTACCGGTCGGTCTTAATTCCACCACCGTATTCGTGTGGTTGACAATCAGCCGCGCCATTAGGGATTGCAGCAACGAATCTTGTTCCAGTCTTGAAGTCAATCCTTGTGAAGCGTGATGAAACTCTAGATAGTGCTGGGCAAGCTCGGCATTCAAGATAATTGGCTCTGAGAAGAATGGTATACTCGTTTCTCTACCAGCGATCTCTGAAGCAGCTGATTTGACCACATCAGGGCTGATGTATAGCATCCGAAAGGTAGCAGCAGTTTGACGATCTTCGATATCACGTCCCGTATGCATTTCTCCTGGATGGATAACGCTAAGGCTACTAGTAGGTACCCAATAATGAGTACTCCGGTAGTAATATTCGCCAGGACAGTCTAGGCTCAGGCAAAACTGATATTCATCGTGGCAATGTTCTGGCAACCACTCTGGAGGACAGGGCGCATACTGATAAAACTCCAGAAGAATATCTTCAAATAACCAACCTTTGATTGTGTGTTGCATCAGATTTTGCGATTACCTCATAGACAACCTAGCAGGCTAACGGCTGCATTCAGCGGCGGTAGATAGCTTCTAAATTTAAACCAAAATCTTTTATTCGCCGCTGCAACGCAATTGTTAGGCAATAGCTAAATATGCTCGACACTCAAGAAACGAGACTCACGCTGTATAGCTCGCATTGAAGCCCAGCGCATTATCGATCGTCGTTCCTGAAATTGTCTTTGCTGCGTCGCTTGCTAGGAAAAGTGCTGTTTGAGCAACATCCTCTGGCTCAATCGCTCCAGCATCACCTAATGGACTGACCGAATTAACCTGCGCGTCCTGTTCCTCTCGGCTTGAAACGCCTGTAGATCGCATCTGCCCCTCACTCCGATACATTGCTGTGTTGACTGCACCCGGCGCGATCGCGTTCACTGTGATGTTGTATTGCCCCAACTCCTGAGCGGCTTGCTTGGTCATCCCAATCACAGCCCACTTCGTCGATGTATAAGCACCGTTTCCAGCAAATCCAGCTCTGCCCCCCACAGATGCCATATTGATGATCCGTCCACCACCCCGTTGCTTGAGAAACGGAATGGCAGCTTTTGCCGTATTGAAAACCCCGTGAACATTGACATCGAATACATCGTGCCAGAGTTGAGGGGTTCCATCCTCAAAGCTGTGCCATGCCACATAACCCGCATTGGCAACGACAACATCAATTCCACCCAATTCGCGGCTCGTGCGTTCTGCCGCAGACTGCATTGCTGCTAAATCTCGAACATCAACCTGAATTTGCAAAACCTTTGTGCCGTACTGCTTGACAGAAGCAACGGCTGCATTGAACTCATCCATGTTGGACACGCGATAACCTCGTGAAGAGTTCAGACGAGAGGGATCGGCAATATCCAACATGGCAACATCGGCACCATTCATCGCAAAAACTTCTGAAATTGCCCGTCCAATCCCTCGTGCCGCTCCGGTGACGAACGCGACTTTTCCAGCTAAAGGAAGTGCACTTGAACGTTGAGGTTGTTCAATCGGTTGAGGGGAAGTTTGAGCCGTTGCTTGCTTCGCTTGTAAGGGCGATAATCCTGCTCCTAATGTCATTCCGGTTGCAGCTAAGGCAGCACCTTTGATTAATCCACGGCGTGAACGATTTAGCTTCTTCATTGGTTCGCTCCTCTTAAACTCTGAGGACAGCTTATCGAAACCGCCGTGTCGAAAAATTGTAAAATCTTGCTTAGCCTGCAACCTGTTTGAAGAAGCTTTTGGGTGGAATGCCGACGACTCGCTTAAAGGCTTTGGTAAAATGCGCTTGATCGTAGAAGCCCACCTGCAACCCGATATCTGTCAGATCTGGTTTACCGGCGATCGCTATCAGCTTCTTGGCACGCTCGACTCGGTTTTGCAATAGATATTGATGTGGAGAAAGTCCCAACGAATTTTTGAACAGACGCGCGAAGTGAAATGCGCTCAGGTTCATCTGTTCGGCTAAGCCAACGAGGCTCAACTCCTCGCTTAGATGTTCATGAACGTACTCGATAATCTGCTTTAGCTGCTGTGATGAGAGCTTTCCATCAGCTTTACGCAGTTTTTGAGGGCGACTGCTGTGATGCTCAATCAGATGAAGGGCAAAGGCTACCGCAAGCGATTCACCGTAAAGCGTGCCACAGTAGCTTCCAGAAGCTAATTCTGCTCTAAAGTGACGAGTAAAGTCAGCAATTGTTGTATCAGCTGCACCTCGACGGGTTAGAAAACTGATGTTTTCTAAGGCACCCGTATCTTGAAACGCTCGGCGAACAAATTCAGGGTCAAGGGCGATCGCCAAAAACTCAAAGTTTCCCCACCATCGAGGAAAGTTGATATCTCCGTGTGTCTGTAAGCAAAAATCACCTGGGTTCAAAGTCGTTTGTCGCCGATGCCTGCCCTCTTTCCATTCGTAGTGAACAGGTTGACCAATGTTGACCGCTAAACGATGTCCATCGATGTAGTGTTCGGGCAGTTCAAATGATGAAATTCGGTGAAATTCAACAGTGATTCCCTGCCAACCTGCATTCACGCTCGAAAACAGCACACTTCCATCAGGAGCAGCCGGAAAGACATCTCCAGTTTGGCTGTTAACGAGATGAATTCGGCTATCTGGCATTGGCAGTAAGAAGTGATTTTAAGTATAGTTTGGACTGAAATCACTCTACAGGCAACCTTCTAATTACTTCCCTATATGGAACGAGAAGCTGCCTAACGTTCCAGCTGAGCGGCTGCAAGTAACCTTTGCAACACCACCAAGATCTCTCGTCAGTCCGCTCCTGCCGAATTGTTATGCCGTTTTTTACAATCGACTCTCCGCACATCGATCAACTCCAGCTTTGTGCGGAGCCGTTGAGTTGTTGCTGAAACTAAACGTTTTCCTGACTTAAATTCGGACTTTAGTTTGCCAGTCGTTTGCCTGGGGAGTAATCTGTCAATTCTAATGTCCGCTCCTCAATGTCGCCGACGAGTGAACCATGCGCCTCAGCCGTCACCTCCTTGATCTCCGCCCATTCTTGATCAGCCATGAACGCCGCCCACCGCTCCTTCATCGTTTCCGTGTCAGACCACTCAAGCAGATAGACAAACTCTGTGCGGTTATCGTGCCGAGCTTCCCAGGTCGCCACAATCTTGAAGCCGTACCGCGCCATAATCCGCATTGCATGATCGTGGAACCGTTCGTGGAACGCCGTTTTATTGCCGTCGAAGATCTCGTAGATACGCAGTTGGTGGATGCTGCTGCCTGTTGCTTTGACACTTTTACTGGGGGTTTGTGAAAGTCCGATGATGGTGCTCATGACAAGAATAAACACGATGACTGGAACAACACGCAGAAATGTCTTGGTATGAATCATGGATATCCCTCTACTTGGCATAATTGACGTGTTCTAGATAATCCGTACTGACAGTCACCTGCTGCCAAGCATCCAAATCGGTTTTAACCCGTCCCAGTTTTTCCTGAATCAGGCTCATAGCATCCGTGCCTAAAGCTAGTCGTATCGGGGGATGAGGACTTTCCACAACTTGGACGATGGCTTGCGCTGCTTTAGCGGGATCACCAGGTTGCTGGCCATCCATCTCTTTGAACCACTGCAATGAAGCACCACTCACCGAAGCATAGGCATCAATGGATTGCTCGACTGTTGCCAGAGAGCGTCCGTTAAAATCGGTGCGAAATGCCCCAGGTTCAATCAAAGTCACTTTCACTCCAAAGGATTCAACCTCCTTAGCTAGAGCTTCAGACGTACCTTCCAGGGCAAATTTAGCCCCACAGTAGAGGCTGCTTCCGCCAAATCCTACTAATCCTGCTGTGGATGACAGATTGACAATGTGACCACTGCCTTGCCGACGCATCACAGGCAAGACCGCCTGCATCAGACGGAGTGCTCCAAAGAAATTAGTTTCAAAAAATTGATGTGTCTCCTCATCACTGACTTCTTCGAGTGCAGCAATCAGTCCATGCCCCGCATTGTTAACCAGCACATCAATTCGACCGAAGGTTGCGATCGCGCTATCAACCGCTGCTTGGATGTCCTGAAATACCGTTATATCCAGACGGACAGCCTTTGCGGTTTCTGGATAGAGTTTGATCAAAGCGCCAAGTTGCTCTGGTTTACGAGCAGTCGCCAGTAGGTAGTCGCCTTTCTGCAACACCGCTTCTGCTAGGGCACGTCCGAATCCGGTTGAGCATCCTGTAATTAACCAAACTTTAGGAGCGACAGGATCTTTATCTGAGTTCATTGGTTTTCTCCAGTATCAAGAACGATGAGACGCGCCTCATACTTCTCACGGTAGGAGACGACCAGATGACTGTCCAATATATATATGATTGGGATTAATAGGTTTGACATATAAGTGTTATGGAATTACGACACCTGCACTACTTCATAGCGGTGGCTGAGGAACTGCACTTTAGTCGAGCAGCAGAGCGGCTGCACATCTCGCAACCTCCGCTTAGTCAGCAGATTCGGGATTTGGAAGAGGAACTCGGAGTTAAGCTGTTTGAACGAACGAAGCGGCAAGTGCATCTGACAGAAGCAGGCAACGTGTTTTTGGAGCGCTCCTACCGAGTGTTAGCGCAACTCGAACAGGCGATCGCAGCAACCCAACGGATCGGACGGGGTGAGGTGGGACAGTTGGCGATCGGCTTTGTAGGCTCCGCGATGTATACCGTACTGCCAGAGATTTTAAGGGTCTTTCGAGAACAATTTCCGGCGGTAGAACTGCACTTGCATGAACTGACAACGGCTCAGCAAATTCAAGCCCTGTATGACAAACAGGTGGATGTCGGCATTGTTCGTTCTGCCATCAGCGAACCAGGGTTGAGTGTAGAGTGCTTTTTGCCAGAATCATTGGTCTTGGCGTTACCAGAAACCCACCCGTTGTCTACCCAGACTCAAGTGTCGCTTTCCACATTGGCAGATGAGTTATTTATCCTATTCCCTGCCAAAATGGGACCCGTCTTTTACGAGCAAATTATAAACATGTGTCAGCAAGCGGGATTTCGTCCGAAGGTGGCTCAGGAGGCAGTTCAGATGGAGACGATCGTCGGCTTAGTTGCTGCAGGACTGGGCATTGCGATCGTTCCCGACTCCTTGCAAAAATTCCACAGAGGCGGAGTCATTTACAGAAATCTGAAGGAGGAGATTCCTAATACTGGACTTTATCTAACTTGGCGGCAGCATGATTCCTCACCAGTAGTCAGAACATTTCTGGACTTGGCACGGAGAACGACACAAGAGGAGTCAACTCTCAAATCTACTTGGCAATCGGCATAACGTTCGCAATCACCGGACGCAGACAAACTTTGCAACTTAACCAACCATATTGAAACGTTCCGGTGCATTGCGATGTTATGCGGTGTTTCTACTATGAGGTCCGACGGGGCCGACGCGTCCCCGGCTAACATGGCGCTTCGCAAATCTTCTTCCCGCACCCAGATCTTCAGGCACGTCGCTCATTTCGATTCCTCTGCGAAAAGATCAAGAACCGCTCGCCATGCGCGCTCAGTGTGTTTTGGGTGATAGCCGACACCTGGCACGGTCGCTTGAACATGCGTGAGCCCTTCGTCCGGCGATCCATCCGAATTTGTCGGGCGAGCCCAAAAGGCGTGCTGGGCACCGCCATAGATGTTTACGCGCCAGTCAACTCCGGCATCCTGTAATGCGTGACCAAATGCGAGAAGTTGGTCGGGAGTGCAGAGCGGGTCCTCGGAGCCAGTACAAAGGAGGATAGTGCTGTTTATATCGCGCCAGTCCTGGGCATCAGGTTCCGGCAGTCCGGGATGAACGACCGCGACGGCCTTGAAGGGTGTGCCTGTTTTCGCAAGCTCAAGGACGATATGGCCGCCAGCACCATAGCCGAGAGCCAAGAGCCGGTTGGCGTCAACATCAGGTGTCGCGAGGAGAACGTCCA